>DASTRT010000311.1:0-6637 GCA_035761085.1 Methylophilaceae bacterium | reverse complement strand
CGTCGTCGTCACCCTACTTGGCATCCTGGCAGCACCCTGGATCATCTATGTCAGCGCCCCCGGCTTCGCCGACGATCCGGACAAATTCGCGTTGACGACCGAGCTGTTGCGTGTCACCTTCCCTTATATCTTTTTCATCTCGCTGGTATCGCTGGCCGGCGGGGTGCTCAATACCTACAACAAGTTTTCGGTACCCGCGTTCGGCCCGGTCTGGCTCAACGTCACCTTCATTGTCGCCGCCCTGTTTTTCGCGCCGTACTTCGATCCCCCCATCAAGGTGCTGGCCTGGGCGGTGTTCGTCGGCGGCATTCTGCAGCTGCTGTTCCAGATTCCGTTCCTGGTCCAGATCGGTTTTGCGCCCCGACTGCGGCTCGACTGGCACGACGAAGGCGTGCGCCGCATCATGCGGCTCATGGGGCCGGCGGTATTCGGCGTTTCCATTGCGCAGATTTCGCTGCTGATCAACACCATTTTCGCCTCCTTCCTGGCTACCGGCAGCGTTTCCTGGCTCTATTACGCGGACCGCCTCATGGAATTCCCCACCGGCATCCTCGGCGTCGCCCTCGGCACCATTCTGCTGCCCAGCCTCTCCAAGACCTATGCCGACAAGGCGGATCACGAGTATTCCCAGCTGCTCGATTGGGGGCTGCGCCTGACCTTCATGCTGGCGGTTCCAGCCGCCGTTGCACTGGCCGTGCTCGCTGTGCCGCTGGTCGCTGGCCTGTTTCATTACGGCGCCTTTAGCGAGCTGGATGTGATGATGACACGCCAAGCGCTCATGGCTTACAGCCTGGGCCTGCTGGGCCTGATTCTGGTCAAGGTGCTGGCACCTGGCTTCTATTCGCGCCAGAACATCAAGACACCGGTCAAGATCGCGTTATTCACGCTGGCAGCCACCCAGCTCATGAACCTGGCCTTTATCGGCCCGCTCAAACATGCCGGCCTGGCGCTCGCCATCGGGCTGGGCGCCTGCATCAATGCCGGGCTGCTCTTCTATCACCTGCGCAAGGCTGGGGTCTACCGACCGCAACCAGGGTGGTTCCTTTATATGGGCAAGCTGTTCCTGGCTGTTACTGTCATGGCTTTCGTGCTGTGGTTTGCCATGGGCAGCAGTGAGACCTGGCTGCATCTCGGTGCCAGGCTCAAGATTCTGTATCTGTCCGGACTGGTGCTGCTGGGCGCTGCGACCTACTTTGGCATGCTGCTGCTGCTGGGTGTGCGCATCAAGGATTTCATGCGGCGCGTAACGGTCTGACCATGCAGATTTTCCGTCATTTTTACCGCTTGGATAGCGGCCCCCTGGCGCTTGCCATTGGCAAGTTCGATGGCGTGCACCTGGGCCATCAGGCCTTGCTACGGGAGCTGGTGGCGACCGCCCGTGCGCGAGGTTTGATTGCCGCGGTCATGACCTTTGAGCCGCATCCATTGGAGTTTTTCAGGCCGGCGCAGGCGCCGGCGCGCATGACCACTTTGCGCGAAAAGCTGGAGCTGTTTGCTGCCGCCGGCGTCGAGCAGGTGTATATCTGCCGCTTCAATGCGCAGTTCGCCGCCGTGACGGCCGCAGACTTCATGCACAAAATCCTGCGCGGTTCACTGCATGCGGAGATCATCCTGGTGGGCGAGGACTTCCAGTTCGGCGCTGGCCGCAGTGGTTCCGTTGCCGATTTCCGCGCCAACGGTTTCGAATGCGTAAGCCTCTCGCATGTGCATCTGGATGGCGCGCGTATTTCCAGCACCCGGGTTCGCGAGGCGCTGGCGGACGGCGACCTGGAGCGGGCCTGGCAGCTGCTGGGACGGCCCTACAGCATCAGTGGCCGGGTGGTGCATGGCGACAAGGTGGGCCGCACGCTGGGCTATCCCACTGCCAACATTCACCTGCCGGTGGAACGTCCGCTGCAATTCGGCATCTATGCGGTAAAATTGGAGGGCGTGGACGAGACGCAGTTGCCGGGTGTGGCGAGCTTCGGCATCCGGCCAACCATGAAGCAGGACGGCGCGCCGGTGCTTGAAGTGCATGTGTTCGATTTTGACAGGCAGATCTACGGCGCCCATGTGCGTGTGCATTTCCTGCACAAGATTCGCGACGAGATGAAATTCCCCGATCCTGAAACGCTCAGGCAATGGATGATTGCCGATGAAGAGAATGCCCGCGACTATTTCAAGGGCCTGACAGAAACCAGATGACCGACAAAGACACCAAGTACAAGCTCAACCTGCCGGAGACGGCTTTCCCCATGCGCGGCGATCTCGCCAAGCGCGAGCCGGCCTGGGTGCAAGCCTGGCAGCAGAAGAAGCTTTATGAACGCATCCGCAAGGCGCGCGCCGGGAGACCCAAGTTCATCCTGCACGACGGGCCGCCTTATGCCAACGGCGACATCCACATCGGTCACGCGGTCAACAAGATTCTCAAGGACATCATTGTCAAATCGAAGACCATGTCCGGTTTCGATGCGCCCTATGTGCCGGGCTGGGATTGCCACGGCCTGCCAATCGAGCTGCAGGTGGAAAAGCAGCACGGAAAGGACATCCCGCCGGCGAAATTCCGCGAACTGTGCCGCGCCTATGCCGCCGAGCAGATCGAGCGCCAGAAGAAGGATTTCATCCGTCTGGGCGTGCTGGGCGACTGGGATCATCCTTACCTGACCATGGATTTCAGGACCGAGGCCGACATCATGCGAGCCTTGGGAGAAATCTATGCGAACGGCTATGTCTACCAGGGCAGCAAGCCGGTGCACTGGTGTGTGGACTGCGGTTCGGCGCTGGCCGAGGCCGAGGTCGAGTATGAAGACCGCAATTCGCCTGCGATCGATGTCGGTTTCAAGGTGGTGGATAACGCCGCGTTGGCCAAGGCGTTTGGCGTGAATGCCGAAGGCGATGCCTATGCAGTGATTTGGACGACTACGCCGTGGACACTTCCCGCCAACCAGGCGGTGGCTGTAAATCCTGAGCTGACCTACGACCTGATCCAGACCAGCAAGGGTTTGCTGATTCTCGTGCATGATCTTGCAGAAGCCACGCTGAAGCGCTACGGCGAAGAAAACGCCAGGGTGCTGGCTTCGGCACAAGGCAACAACCTCGAACACCTCAAGCTGCAGCATCCATTCTATGACCGCCAGGTGCCGGTCATCCTGGGTGACCACGTCACCACCGATGCCGGTACCGGCCTGGTACACACGGCGCCGGCGCATGGTCTGGAAGACTACGCCGTCGGCATGCGCTACAACCTGCCGGTGGATAATCCGGTCGGCGATGACGGCAAGTATTATTCGAAGGTGCCGCTGTTCGGCGGCATGAGCATCTGGGATGCCAACAAGAAGGTTATCGAAACGCTGCAGGCGAACGGCAATCTCATGGCCTCGGTACGGCTCAACCATAGCTATCCGCATTGCTGGCGGCATCACACGCCGGTGATTTTCCGCGCTACGCACCAGTGGTTCATCGGCATGAACCAGGTAGGCGCAAGCAGCAAGACCTTGCGCACGCTGGCCAACAAGGCAGTGGACGACACGCAGTTTTTCCCGAGCTGGGGCCGTGCGCGGCTGGAAGCCATGATCAGGAATCGCCCCGACTGGTGCATCTCGCGCCAGCGCAACTGGGGCGTGCCGATTCCGTTCTTCGTGCACAAGGAAACCGGCGAGCCGCATCCGCAGACGCTGGAACTGCTGGAAAAGGTGGCGCAACTGGTCGAGAGCCAGGGCGTCGAGGCCTGGTTTTCGCTGGACGGGGAGGCTTTCCTTAAAGCCAATGTGCCCGATGCCGCGCAGTATAAGAAGGCCAGCGACACGCTGGACGTCTGGTTCGATTCCGGCACTACGCATGCTTCGGTACTCAAGGCTCGCCCTGATTTGCGCTTCCCCGCCGATCTCTATCTGGAAGGCTCCGATCAGCACCGCGGCTGGTTCCAGAGTTCGCTGCTGACGGCTTGTGCCATCGATGGCCGTGCGCCCTACGATGCGTTGCTGACGCACGGCTTCGTGGTGGACGGTGCCGGCCACAAGATGAGCAAGTCAAAGGGCAACGTCGTCTCGCCGCAGAAGGTCATGGATACCTATGGCGCCGACATCCTGCGGCTGTGGACGGCTTCCACCGACTATTCGGGGGAACTGACCATCTCGGACGAAATCCTCAAGCGCGTGGCCGAAGGCTATCGCCGTATCCGCAACACGCTGCGCTTCCTGCTGGCTAACCTGGCGGACTTCGATTACGAAAAGCATTCCTTGCCTGTCGATCTATGGATGGATATCGACCGCTATGCGCTGGCACTGACGCAGAAATTGCAGGCTGGCATCCTGGCCGACTACGACCGTTATGAATTCCACCTGGCGGTACAGAAGTTCGTGGGTTTCTGCTCGGAAGAGCTGGGCGGCTTCTACCTGGATATCCTCAAGAACCGGTTGTACACGGCGGGAGAGAATTCGCAAGCCAGGCGTGCTGCTCAGAATGCCCTTTACCACATCACGCATGCGTTGATGCGGCTCATGGCGCCTATCTTGAGTTTCACCGCCGATGAAATCTGGCACACGCTCAACTTGGGCGAGGAAACCAGCGTATTCGAGGAAGAGTGGTACAAGCTGCCGGCGCATGGTCTGAGCGAAAAGGACCTGGCCCAATGGCAGACCATCGTCGATGTGCGTTCGCTGGTGAACAAGCGCATCGAGGAGAAGCGCGAGCAAGGACTGGTGGGCTCTTCGCTGCAGTCCGAAATCGATATTTATACCGATGACCCTGCCTATGCTGCCCTGGCACGGCTCGGAGACGACCTGCGCTTCGTGCTGATCGTGTCGCGCGCCACGCTGCACAAGGAGTCTGGTACGGGGGTTCGTATTGAAGTCACGCCCAGCACGCATGCAAAGTGCGACCGCTGCTGGCATTATCGTGCGGACGTCGGCTCCGACCCGCAGCATCCCAGCATCTGCGGTCGGTGTGTAAGCAACCTGTTCGGGCAGGGGGAGCCGCGGCACCATGCTTAAATGGCTGGGCTTGAGCGGGCTGGTGGTCGTGCTCGACCTGCTGACCAAGCATTGGGTGCAGGCCAATTTTCTCTACAGCCAGCACAAGCCCATCACCCCGTTCTTCGACCTGGTGCTGTATCACAACGAAGGCGCGGCCTTCAGCTTCCTGGCAGGCGCCGGCGGATGGCAGCGCCTCATGTTCAGCGCCATCGCAATCATCGCTTCTGCCGTCATCGTCTATCTGCTCAGAAAGTCCCCGCACCGTACGCTGTTCTGCCTGGGCTTGAGCCTCGTTTTGGGCGGCGCCCTGGGCAACCTGTATGACCGGCTGACGCTGGGTTATGTGGTGGATTTCATCTTCCTGCATTACGGCAGCTTCTACTGGCCGGCCTTCAATATTGCAGATTCCGCCATCAGCTGCGGAGTCGTCATCCTGCTGCTCGATGGTTTCAAAAAACCACATAGAGCAGTCTCAAGCTAGTCCTTGTTAGCCCCTTGTGTGCGCTACCCGGCTTACAAACGCCGGCTTTCAGGTTAGCCTGCTGCTGACCTTCCTATTCCCATCCCAAACGGTTAATCCAAGGCAGAGAAGCAGGCATGCCAGACCAAATCGACCCCCGTTCTCTGCTCAACAGCATTTTCAGAAGTGCTGTCGATTTCGCCATCATCACCTTCGACCGCCGTGGCAACGTGACTACCTGGAATTCTGGCGCCGAACACATCACAGGATTCAAAGCCGACGAAATGATAGGCAATCCGGCTGATGCCATCTTCACACCGGAAGACCGAGCAGCTCATGTGCCGCAGAGGGAATTCCTTGTCGCTCTCACCACCGGCCGAGCGGCCGACTACCGCTGGCATATGCATAAGCGGGGCAAGCGTTTCTGGGCGGATGGCGTGATGTCGCCTATCTTCAATGAAGTCAATCAGCATATCGGTTACGTCAAGATCATGCGGGATGTCACCGAGAAGAAGATCGCTGAAACCGATATGTACAAGCTCATCAACTTCGACGCATTGACCGGGCTAGTCAACCGTTTTGCGTTCGATCTGCGGCTCAAGGATCTAACCGCCATGGTGCGCCGCAACGGGCAGCTGCTCATCATGCAATCCATCGATCTCGATCGCTTCAAGGAGATCAACGATACCCTGGGGCATGAAGCCGGCGACATATTGCTCAAGCATGTGGCGCAGCGCATGCGGCAAACCGTGCGCGATACTGACGTCGTGGCCAGGCTGGGCGGCGACGAATTCATCGTGCTGCAGCCCAACATGGCTTCCGCGGAGGCTGGCGGGGAGCTGGCAACCAAGCTCATCGAAATCATTTCCCGGCCTTATCATATCGACGGTCATGAAGTGCTGATCAGCTGCAGCATCGGCATCGCCGTTTTTCCGGATGATGCGGATGAGCCCACCAAACTTCTGAAACGTGCCGACCTCGCACTTTATCGCGCCAAACAGGAAAGCCGCGGAGGCTACCACTATTTCACCATGGGTCTGGATGCCGCCGTGCACAAGCGAAACCAGCATCTGGTTCAGCTGCGTGAGGCGGAGGGCCGTAAGGATTTCCGCCTGGAGTACCAGCCCCAGATCAGCTGTACCAATGAACGTCCGCTGTCAATGGAGGCTTTGCTGAGGTTCAATAATCCAACCCTGGCCAGCCAGCCACTGGAAGACGTGATTGC
>DASTRT010000310.1:0-9304 GCA_035761085.1 Methylophilaceae bacterium | reverse complement strand
GGGCCAGCGCCACAAGCTGGACATGCCGTCGATCCTGACCCTGGACGCCAAGATCAACGACAACGCGCCAGCCGCCTATCAGGGCCTGGACCGCTTTGCCGCCCGCAAGCAGATCGTGGCCGATCTGGAAGCGCAAGGCTTCCTGGTCGAAGTCAAGCCGCACAAGCTGATGGTGCCGCGCGGCGACCGTACCGGCGTGGTGATCGAGCCGATGCTGACCGACCAGTGGTTCGTCGCCATGAGCAAGCCGGCTGCCGACGGCAAGAGCATCACGCAAAAGGCCTTAGAAGTCGTAGCCAATGGCGAAATCCGGTTTTACCCGGAGAACTGGGTCAACACCTATAACCAGTGGCTCAACAATATCCAGGACTGGTGCATCTCGCGCCAATTGTGGTGGGGCCACCAGATTCCTGCATGGTATGGCGATACCGGCCAAGTGTATGTAGCCCACGACGAAGCTGAGGCCAAGGCGCAGGCAGCCAAAGCTGGCTATACCGGCGAATTGAAGCGCGACCCTGATGTGCTGGATACCTGGTATTCCTCCGCCTTGTGGCCGTTCTCTACGCTAGGCTGGACGGGTGACCCTGAAAAGGACGCGCAGAACCAGATGCTGCAGCAATACCTGCCGTCTTCCGTGCTGGTGACCGGTTTCGACATCATCTTCTTCTGGGTGGCGCGCATGGTCATGATGACCACGCACCTCACTGGCAAGATTCCGTTCAAACACGTCTACGTCCATGGCCTGATCCGCGATGCCGAAGGCCAGAAGATGTCGAAGTCCAAGGGCAATGTGCTGGACCCGATTGACCTGATTGACGGCATATCGCTGGACGAACTGCTCAAGAAGCGCACCAGCGGGCTTATGAATCCCAAGCAGGCGGAGCAGATCGAGAAGCGTACGCGCAAGGAATTCCCGGAGGGCATTCCCGCATTCGGCACTGATGCGCTGCGCTTTACTTTTGCTTCGCTCGCCAGCCCGGGGCGCGACATCAAGTTCGATCTCAACCGCTGCGAGGGCTACCGCAACTTCTGCAACAAGCTGTGGAATGCCACGCGGTTTGTGCTGATGAACTGCCTGAAGGAAGATGGTACGCCTCAGGATTGCGGCCTCGGTGAGTGCAAGTCCGATTGCGGACTGGATGGCTATCTGCATTTCTCGCATGCGGACTACTGGATCGTCAGCGAATTGCAGCGCGTGGAAGCTGAAGTGGAGAAAGGCTTTGCCGATTACCGCTTCGACCTGGTGGCGCAAGCAATCTACAAGTTTGTCTGGGATGAATATTGCGACTGGTATCTGGAACTGGCAAAAGTACAGTTGCAGAATGGCTCGGAAGCTCAGCAGCGTGCTACGCGCCGCACTTTGCTGCGTGTGCTGGAGACCATCCTGCGCCTCGCGCACCCCATCATTCCCTTCATCACCGAAGAGCTGTGGCAGACGGTGGGACCAATGTCAGGGCGGGACATGTCCAAGCCCAGCCTCATGCTGCAAGCCTATCCACAGTGCCAGCCGCAAAAGATCGATGCAGAAAGCGATGCCTGGGTGGTGCTGCTCAAACAGGCAGTGGATGCCTGCCGCAGTCTGCGTGGCGAGATGAACGTTTCACCGGCGCAGAAGGTGCCGCTGGTCGCCGCAGGCAATGCAGAGGCGTTGCAAGCCTATGCGCCTTATCTCAAGGCGCTGGCGAAGCTGTCGGAGGTCGAGATTGTGGCTGAATTGCCGGAAGCCGATGCACCGGTCGCACTGGCTGGCGATTTCAGGCTCATGCTGAAGATCGAGATCGATGTGGCTGCCGAGAAGGAACGGCTGGGCAAGGAGATTGCTCGTTTGCAGGGTGAGATCACCAAGGCGCAAGCAAAACTGGGCAATGCCGGTTTTGTCGAGCGAGCGCCGGCAGCGGTGGTGGCACAGGAGAAGGAGCGCCTGGCTGGCTTTACCGATACCCTGGAGAAGCTGCAAGCGCAGCTGGCCAAGCTGAAGTAAGGGATGCCGGCTTAGCTGGCTCGCTTGCGGATGTAAAACGTGAAAATCTTGTCCTGCTCTTCCTGCGAGAGCAGTTCATGGCCGGTTTGCCGGCAGAATGCCCGGAAATCCTTGACTGCGCCTGGATCGGTTGCAAGCACCTTGAGCACCTGGCCGCCTGCTATTTCCGCCATGCCCTTCTTGCAGCGCAGGATGGGTAGCGGGCAACGTAACCCGCGCGTGTCCAGTTCCTTGTCGAATTCCATGGAAGAAACTACCTAGCCTGCTTTTTTGGAAGGGTCGTTTTTCTCGAAAGGATAGCCCGCCTTGCCCCAGGCCAAAACCCCACCGTGCAGGTTGAACACGTGCGCGCGGCCCTTGTTAGCGACAAATGCAGCGGCCTGGGCGGACCGGATGCCGCTGTGGCAGTAAAAAATCAAAGGCTCATCACCACCCAGTGACTCGAACTTCACAGGAATCATGGCCAGCGGAATATGCGTGGCACCCGGAATGATGCCTCGCGCGACTTCATCGTCGTTACGCACGTCGATCACCTGCACCTTCTGGTCGGCCATCATTTCATGCAGGTCGGACGCTTCGATTTCGTTATAGCCGAACATGGGGATTCCTAATCAGGGGATGACACTATTATGCCAGAGGCTAGTTGGTGACGCGTAAAGGCTATTTGGTACGCTGGAAAGTTTCGGGGCTGCTGGGGATACCCGTATAGGATGACCAGGCATTGATGAACTCCTTGGGCGTCAGCCGATTATCATGATCCTCATCGGCGCCATGGAATGTCTTGTCGAAGCCATCCAGCACTTTGGTATCTTCTCGGGTCAAAAATCCCTTTTTCCCCGTATCGAGTTTGGCGAAAGCCGAATCTGCCGTTTCGGCCTTGTTTGGCACCATGACCGGGAGAACAGCGGGGTCCATTGGCTCAGGTTCAACGATATCGGTTGCTGCCTGTATCTGTAGAGATAGGGCGCTAATCGAAAGAGTGAGTGCTAGGCCCCATGATTTAAATGGGGCAGCAGTATTATGCATAGACTAAAGCTGAAGTATGAACGCTTGAGCCACTATGATGACAAGTTCAGGCGAGCATGTCGGTGTGACTGCAAACATTGATATTTAAACGATACGGTATGTTGGGAATAGCTCAAAAGCAAAAAGGTCTTAGTCGCTGACTAAGACCTTTGAAATTCTGGTGGCCAGGGGCAGAATCGAACTGCCGACACGCGGATTTTCAATCCGCTGCTCTACCAACTGAGCTACCTGGCCAACTCGCAAAATCTACCCTGCCGATTTTGCAAAGGGCGCATTATAGCAAACTTCTCAGTCTTGAGGCATCTATGAAAGGCCTTTGCAAACCATGTGAATTTCGGCATTCAAAAATGGCCATTCGTCAGGTATGCTCGGGTATGAGTTCTTGATGTGATGAAGCATGCTGACATTTGATATTCCCCCGCTCGACTACCGCTTGATGCCTGAAATCAAGGCCAAGATCGATAACAAAACCAAACCTCTGGGTTCGCTCGGACGTCTTGAAGAGATCGCGCTGAAAGTCGGCCTCATCCAAGGCACTCTGGTCCCCAGGCTTTCGCGCCCGGTCATTCTGGTGTTTGCCGGAGACCATGGAATTGTCGAGGAGGGCGTCAGCCCTTTCCCCCAAGCGGTTACGCAGCAGATGGTGCAGAATTTCCTCGCTGGCGGTGCCGGTATCAATGTCTTCGCCCGGCAGAACGGCATCGACTTGCGCATCGTGGATTCCGGAGTAAATCACGACTTCGATCCCCATCCGGCGCTGGTCAATGCCAAGGTTGGCTTAGGTACCAGAAATTTCCTGACTGGTCCGGCAATGACGGAGGAGCAGTGCCGACAGGCGATGACGAAAGGTGCAGAGCTGGTACGCGCTGAGATTCAGGCTGGATCCACTGTGCTGGGCTTTGGCGAGATGGGTATCGGCAATACCTCGGCTGCGTCCTTATTGATGAGCGTGCTGTGCGAATTGCCGCTGGAGCAGTGCATCGGTCGCGGAGCGGGTCATGATGAGGCCGGGCTGACGCGCAAGCTGGAAACCTTGCAACAAGCCAATGACTTCCATGCCTGCAGTTCTGAAGATCCGTTGCATGTGCTGGCCACTTTGGGCGGATTCGAAATCGCCATGATGGCTGGAGCAATGCTGGCCGCGGCAGAAAAGAAGGTTTTGCTGCTCATCGATGGTTTTATTGCGACTTCCGCATTGCTGGTGGCTTCCCGAATCGCTCCCGCCGTTCTGGATTACTGCATCTTCTCTCATAGTTCGGACGAGGCCGGCCACGCTTTGATGCTGCGCGAGCTAGATGCCGAGCCACTGCTCAGCCTTGGGTTGCGACTGGGAGAGGGTACCGGGGCCGCGCTGGCGTATCCCTTGGTGAAAGCGGCGGTGAATTTCCTCAATGAAATGGCTTCGTTCGAGTCGGCCAGCGTGAGCCGGAAAGTGACAACGTGAACGCTTTTCTCAACCGCGAACTGGAGCTCTTCCTCGCGGCAGTTGGATTTTTTACGCGCATACCTGTACCCATGAAGGCGGAATTTAGCGAGGCAGATCTCAACCACGCCGCGCGCTACTTTCCGCTGGTTGGTGTGCTTATCGGAGTCATCGCTGCACTGGTATATACGGCGGTGTCAGAAATCCTGCCGCGTGAGCTTGCCATCCTCGCCAGTATGGCCACCACAATCTATGCCACAGGCGCATTCCATGAAGATGGGTTAACCGATGCGATAGATGGATTGGGTGGAGGCTGGGAAAAGGAGCAAGTGCTCACCATCATGCAGGATTCCCGGATTGGCAGTTTCGGTGCTATCGGTCTCTTTCTGGTGCTGCTGGCCAAATACGAAGCCTTGGTCCATACCTTTCCTGCAGTGATCCCTGCGGTGCTGATTGCGGGCCATGCGCTGAGCCGTCTGGCTTCGGTGCTCGTGATAACCACTCAACCTTATGTGAAAGCCAGGGGCAAGGCGAAACCGTTGGCAACGCAACTCAGCAAGGGGGAGCTGGCTATCGCAGCCGTTTTCGGCCTCGGCCCCTTGGTGCTGTTCATCCCCAAGCTGCTGGTGACGTTGCTGCCGGTGGTCGTGGTCTGGTGCTGGTTCAGCTACAAGTTGAAGAAACGGCTGGGCGGTTATACCGGCGATTGCCTGGGGGCGATGCAACAGCTCTGCGAGTTGGCCTTCTATCTTGGAGTGGCAGCGTGGAGCTTTACCTGATCCGTCATACCGCGCCAGATATCAATGCCGGTATTTGCTACGGCCGCAGCGATATCGATGTGGCTGCGACCTTCGAAGCCGAAGCCGACGTCGTTCTACGCAAACTTGTCGACGCCAAACCCGCGCTCGTTTATACCAGTCCGTCACAACGCTGCCGCAAGCTGGCGGATGTGCTGGCCCAGAGGCATCAATGTCGGTCTATCGAGGATGTGCGCCTGATGGAGCTGCATTTCGGCGAGTGGGAAATGCTTGCTTGGCAGGAAATCAATGTGGAAGCTCTGGATCGCTGGGGAAGCAGCTATATTCATCAGGGTCCCCCGGGGGGCGAAGCCTACCAGGCACTGCATCAGCGCGCGCAGGACTTTTTGGAAGAAGTACGTGCTTCCGATGTGGAGTCAGCCGCGGTGGTGACGCATGCTGGTGTGATTCGCGCACTGCTGGCCGAGGTAGAGAACAAGCCGCTCAACGATACCTTCGACTATGAGCTTGGATACGGCGGCGTGACGCATATCCGGTGCAGCAACCAGCTACAGCTGGTGAGTCTCAATATCTGATTACTTCAGCCGAAGCGGAAACCCTGCCGCCATGAACAAGACTTCATTCGATATGGCAGCAATGGCCTGATTAAGCCGTCCGGCCTCATCCTGGAACTGGCGGTTGATTTCTCCCAGCGGCACGATGCCCATACCGACCTCGTTGCTGACCAGCACGATTTTTCCGGGCAGAGATGGCAATGCGGCAAGCAGTGCTTGACGTTCGGCTGGCCAATCCACGCCTTCCGGCGGTATACATTCCGGGCAGATACACTGCGCGAGCCATAGTGTCAGGCAATCCACGATCACGCAGCGGCCCTCTGCGGCTTCGCGCTGCAACACCGGCTCCAGATGGTGCGGCTCTTCCACGGTTTTCCAGACAGCGGGGCGCCGCGCCTGATGTTGGGCTACGCGACTGCCAAATTCAGTGTCGTAAACCTGGGCGGTGGCAATATAGGTCACTGGCAAGCCGCTTTCCATGGCAATTTTCTCGGCATGCCGGCTTTTGCCCGAGCGCGCGCCACCGATAATCAGGGTCAGATCCATGTCAGCTCCAGTGCTTGGCGTGGGTTCGCTGCACGACCCACTGCCGGATGATGGATTGCAGTTGCGAAAGTCCGTGCAGAATGGCGGAAGGACCTGGCTGCAGGATGTCGACTGACTTGATTTCACGCACGAATCCGTTCCGCACGGCAGGAATGGCCTCCCAGCCCGGTCTGGCCATCAGCCGTTCAGGCTGGAGTTTCTTGCCGCACCAGGAGCCGATGATGATGTCAGGCTTCCTCTCCACCACCTGTTGGGCATCAATGATGCGGTCAGCCGCTGAGGCATGTGTGCTCAACTCAGGGAAGCAATCGACGCCTCCAGCAATCTCGATGAGTTCGGCCACCCAACGGATGCCGCTGATCAGCGGGTCATCCCATTCCTCGAAATACACCTTGGGCTTGATGCCGAATTCCTCGGCTATTGCCTTGGCAGCTGCCATTTCCCGTTCAAGCTCTGCCACTAGCGCAGCGGCTTTTTCCGGCGCTTGAACCATCTGACCGACGGTCAGGATCATGCGCAGGATGTCCGGAACCGAGCGCTGATTGAAAATGTGTACCTCAACGCCGGCGCGAATGAGTTCAGCAGCAATGTCAGCCTGTAGATTGGAAAATCCCAGCACCAGATCAGGCTCGAGCGCCAGAATCTTGTCTATCCTGGCGCTGGTGAATGCCGAGACTTTCGGTTTTTCGCGTCGAGCGCGGGCCGGTCGCATGGAATAACCGGAAATACCAACGATGCGGTCTTCTTCGCCGAGTGCGTAGATGACTTCGGTGATTTCTGCCGTCAGGCAGACGATGCGATGGAAGGGATGAGTGGCGGGGGAGGCCGCAGCAGATGGGCGTGCGGCCTCTGTCATGCGTTGATCAAGCCCGGACGGAAGGCTTGAGTTTCATGCTGCGTACTACGAATGCAGCTGCCCAGAAGATGCCGAAATACATGGCGGCGAAGCCGACATATTCTGGCAGGTAATTCCACCCGTAGAGAATCGTCTCACTCACCCCGTTATTGGGGAAACGGCCGGAAAACAGGTAGTACGTCTGGGTGGAAATCACAAACGCCAGCACGGTGGTAAAGAGACTGACGATGGCATAAGGAACGGCTGAAAATGCATTTTCCTGCCTGGCCAGCCAGCGTCCGCCCAGCCACATAACGCCATAGGCAGGAATCATGCCCCAGTAGCCGTCGGTCAGGCAGAAGCCCTGGATGGGGTCGATGGCGGCAGAGCCAAAGTCAATAAGCGAACCCAGCACGAAGAATGCGGCAAACCAGGCCCACCGCCTCAGGTAAAGGCCACCCAGCAGGAACAGGGCGAGGCTGGCGTCCGGTAGGGCGACGGGCGTCAGTACGTGACTGCCGCGCGTGAGCAGCATGAAGAAGGCAATGGCGGCTGCAATGCCCAGATTCTTGTATCCCTGCTTGTGCAGGCGCAACGGATTGCGGTTGAAATTCATGGAGTCTCCTGAGTTCTATTTGGCTAATCAGCACATAATCAAATCATAACATTTCGCGCCTTATTGGCGGCGCTACAAGTCAACTTTCACGCCAATCCGCCACGTGCGCTTGAAATCGGAAGGGTAAACGACCACGTCGTTCGCTACCGGGAAATCGCTGCGCACAAATAAACCGTTCTTGTGTTCGAACAGGTTGCTTACGGCGGCAAACCATTGGAACTCGTGCCATTGGTAGGTCACAGCCATATTGGTCGAATGGTAGTCATCCTGCTTTTCGTTAAGTGAATTGGCAAAGTCGCCGATCACATAACTGGAAGAACGCCAGGTATGGCTAAGGTTGATATTGATCGGTTTGATTGGACGGTAATTGAGGCTCGCATTGATGCTGTTTTTCGGCACCCCAGGCAGGTCCTTGCAGTCGAAACTCCCTGCACCATCCGCCTCATGATCGATTTTGGCCCGCGTATAGGTGTAGATGATGGAAGAAGAGAGCTGATCGGTGATGTCCCATCTATCCTGGATCTCGACGCCATACTTATGGGTTTGATCAAGATTGGTATTGGCGAACGTGAGAGGATTGAAATAGATCTCGTTATTCAGGTCGACGTAAAACGCCGTGATCTTGAGGCGATTGACTGCCGTGACGTTATTCAAACCCAGATTGAAGGTTTTCGACTTTTCCGGCTTGATGAAGCCGTTGAAGCCGCCGCCAAACAGAAAGAAACGATCAATATCCGGCGCCTGATAGGCGCGGTTGTAATTAGCAAACAGGCTGGCTTCTTCGGTGAAGCGGTAATTCAGGCCGACATCCCAGGCATCCAGCTTTTCCGAGGCGTTCTGTAAGCTGCCAGCATCGGGATTGTATTCATAGTCTATTTTCTCGCGACGTGCCCCGGCAGAGAAAGTCCAATCCGCAATGCGATATTCCCCTTGCAGGAAAGCCGCTACATTATCCTTGCTGGTGCTGTTATTGGTGGCGTTTCGCGTGCCTTCAAAATTCTGCACGCCAAGAATGGAGCTGAAGCGCTCATCTTCATAGCTGAGCGACAAGTCGTTGGAGCGATAGTCGTAGTCAAGTCGGTTATCGAAGTTGATGTAATCCGAGGTTTTGTCTTCCTGGTAGTGATTCGCCGCCAGCTTCCAGTTGTTGTTGATTGCGTACTCGGCTCCCAGTCGCCACTGGTCAGTGTCCAGCCCCTGATGTGTCAGTTCCGGTAGACCCAGGGCATTTAGCCCAACCTGGCGAGGATCAGCCTTGAACTGGGCAATGGACAATGGATTGACATAGCGTGTGTCGATGCGGGAACTGGTGGCCTCGAGACTGAATGACAGGCTATCGGAAGGCTTCAGTTTCAGCCTCGCGTTCTGCGTATTGCTGGTGAAGTCGTCCTTGTGGCCCGTCACATCTTTCTTGCCGTAGCCATCGTTGCTGTCATGCGCCGCGCTGGCGGAAAGGTCAAAATATTCTTCCGAGATACCGGCGGAGGCATAGCCGGACAGGCTCCCATAGTTACCGGCCGATCCGCGCACGGTGACTCCCGTTCTGGATTTGGTGTGGATCTGGA
>DASTRT010000309.1:0-3812 GCA_035761085.1 Methylophilaceae bacterium | reverse complement strand
TGCGCGATACGCGGTCGATGGCGCGCTCGATGAAGCGGTCGTAAATGGATTCCTGGATCAATGCGCGCGAAGGGCAGGTGCAGACCTCGCCCTGGTTCAGCGCGAACAGCGCGAAACCTTCCAAGCACTTGTCGAAATAGTCGTCATCCGCATCCATGATGTCTGCAAAGAAGACGTTGGGCGATTTTCCGCCCAGCTCCAGCGTCACGGGAATGATGTTCTGCGAAGCGTACTGCATGATGAGCCGTCCGGTCGTGGTCTCGCCCGTGAAGGCAATCTTGGCAATGCGACTGGAGCTGGCTAGGGGTTTTCCTGCTTCCAGACCAAAACCGTTCACGATGTTGACCACGCCGGGCGGCAACAGGTGGCTGATCAGTTCCATGAGGACCATGATCGATGCCGGAGTCTGTTCCGCCGGTTTGAGCACGACGCAATTGCCTGCGGCAAGCGCGGGTGCGAGTTTCCATACCGCCATGAGGATGGGGAAATTCCAGGGAATGATCTGGCCAACCACGCCTAGCGGTTCGTGGAAATGGTAGGCCACAGTGTCATGATCCAGCTCGCTGATGCCGCCTTCCTGTGCACGAATGCAGCCGGCGAAATAGCGGAAATGGTCAATGGCTAGTGGAATATCCGCATAAGTGGTTTCGCGTAGCGGTTTGCCGTTGTCTATGGTTTCGGCAATCGCAATCGTTTCGATGTTCTCTTCCATGACGTCGGCGATCTTGTTGAGGATGATCGCGCGGGCGGTGGCGGAGGTTTTGCCCCAGGCTTCCCTGGCAGCATGAGCGGCATCCAGTGCCAGGTTGATGTCCTTTTCGGTGGAACGTGCCACCTGGCAGAACACCTTGCCCGTTACGGGGCTGGTATTGTCGAAGTACTTACCTTCGACAGGGGGCACCCAGTTGCCGCCGATGTAGTTGTCGTATTTGGCTTTGTAGGGAACCTTGACACCCAGGTTCTGCAGACTTTCGAGACCCATAAAACTCCTCCGTTTATTTGATATTTTTACCTTGACCTTGCTCTGTACGTGAGCAAAGATAGAGCACATACAGCAGAATATGTGCCTGATTGACAAAGATTTTAAATTGCTGATTTTGAATGGTTTTTCTAGACGTCCTGACGGTCTCACTGCCTCACTGAGGCAAAATGAGACATTCAACCTGGGAAATGAGACAGGTTGAAACATGGGAGAGTAAATTTTGAACCGCTCGACATACCTGAACCGCATTCGCGATGCCCGTACGCATTTCCTGGGAAATGGGGAAGTGCCGGAAGGGCTGCTGCCCGAGTCCATCCAGCGTTCCTGGAAACGCTGCGTCAAGACCGGGCTCGCCGTCGATCTCAAGACTGAGATCGAGCGTGCCGACCAGGGCGCGATGTCGGAGCTGCGCGATCGCAATGCCTCCTTGCTGGCGCAGGCGCAGCCGGAGATGGAGAATCTTTACGCCCACATCATGAATACGCCGAGCATGGTGATTCTCAGCGATTCGGGCGGCACCATTCTGCATGCCATGGGCAATCCGGATTTCATGGGTCGCGCCCAACGCGTAGCGCTGCAGCCAGGTGTTTCCTGGCGGGAAGAGGTGACCGGGACCAATGCGATCGGTACTGCGCTGGTCGAAAAGAACCCTGTTTTTGTCGGCGGAGCTGAACATTATTTCGAGCGCAACACCTTCCTTAACTGCTCTGCCGCGCCCATTCTGGATCCAGCCGGGCATGTCGTAGGCGTACTGGATATTTCGGGCGACCAGCGTCAACCGCAGGAACACACCATGGCACTGGTGCGCATGTCGGCCCAGATGATCGAAAACCGCCTGTTCAATGCGCAATTCACGCGTGAGATCACGCTGCACTTCCATACACGGCCAGAATTCATTGGTACCTTGTGGGAGGGCATCGCTGTTTTCTCACAGGAAGGCCGGCTTGTAGCCGTGAATCGCAGCGGTGCTTTCCAGCTTGGCCTCAAGAAGGATCAGCTGGGAGTGGCATTCGAACAGTTGTTCGGCCTGGCCTTCGCCCAGTTTCTCGATGGAGCCAGGAGAGAACCACAATCCAATATTCTGCTGCTGCAAAACGGTATCCGGCTGCATGTCACGGCATTCCTGGGCGGCGCTCCGCATCTCGTCAGCACAGTATCCGGCAGCAAGCCCAAGGTCCCTGCCGACCTTCTGCCGCTGGACCGCCTGGATACCGGCGACACGCAGATGCATAAAGTGGTGAGCAAGGCCAAGCTGGCGCTGGGGCATGACATTCCCATCCTTATCGAAGGAGAAACGGGCACCGGCAAGGAACTGCTGGCACAGGCCATCCACCAGTCCGGCCCTCGTAAGCAGGCGCCTTTCGTCGCCATCAATTGCGCATCCATTCCCGAGGGCCTGATCGAGGCGGAGCTCTTTGGCCATGAGGAGGGCGCTTTTACCGGTGCGCGCCGCCGCGGTGCCATAGGGCGCGTGCAGCAGGCCCACGGCGGAACCTTGTTTCTGGATGAGATAGGTGAAATGCCTCTGGCCTTGCAGGCGCGTCTATTACGTGTCATTCAGGAGCGTGAAATCGTTCCGCTGGGCGGCAACAAGCCGGTGCAGGTAGATATCGTCATCATCTCCGCCACCAATTGCCGTCTGCTGGAGCGAGTTGCCAAGGGCGAATTCCGGGAAGATCTTTATTATCGGCTCAATGGCCTGCGGCTGACCTTGCCCGCCTTGCGCGAACGTACCGATTTGAGGCAATTGATAAGCCTGATACTGGGTGAAAAACTTGGTAGGCCGCAGGTGAATATCCATCCAGCTGTGGTCCAGTTGCTGCAGCAACATCCCTGGCGCGGCAATATCCGGCAGCTTTGCAATCTGCTGAGGTCTGCCCTGATTTTCATGGAAGATAACGAGCTGCGGCTTGAGCACCTGCCCGAGGATTTCCTGGAGGAGCTGCAAGCGCAAGATATGCGAACGGCGCCCCAGCAAATGGATATGGTCGACATCGCAAGCACGGAAAGTGCACTGATCCGTCGTGCACTTGAGCTGCACAAAGGCAATATGGCGGCGGCCGCACGTCACCTCGGCATCAGCCGGGCGACCGTCTACCGCAAGATCAAACGCCTGGGCTTGCGCCCCTAATTCACTCGTTGGGCCGAGTCAGCAATTGCTATAATGCGCCATGGCTGACGACTCACTCGAAACCCTCAAACTCCCCCCGCACTCCGTCGAGGCTGAACAGTCCGTCCTTGGCGGCCTGTTGCTGGAAAACGAAGCTCTCGACAAGATTGCCGACATCCTGACTGGCGGCGATTTCTACCGCCACGACCATAGACTCATCTACGAGCACATCTGCAAGCTCATCGAGCGCAACAAGCCGGCTGATATCGTGACTGTCGCCGAATCGCTGGAAAGTTCAGCCGAGCTTTCAGGCATAGGCGGCATTGCGTATCTCGGTGCACTCGCGCAGAACACCCCGACCGCCGCCAATATCCGCCGCTATGCGGAAATCGTGCGCGAACGGGCGGTTATGCGAAAACTGGTGGAAGTCGGATCCGGCATTGCCGAAAGCGCCTACAGTCCGCAGGGCCGCGATGCGCAGCAGCTGCTGGACGAGGCTGAGGCGCGCATTTTCCAGATTGCCGAAGGCGGCAAGCGCAGCTCCGAAGGTTTCATGGACATCAAGATACTGCTGCCGCAGGTGGCCGATCGTATCGACCAGCTGTTCCAGCGCGACAACCCCAGCGATGTAACCGGGGTGCCTTCCGGTTTTGCCGACCTCGACTCCATGACCTCCGGACTGCAGCCTGGCGATCTTGTCATCGTTGCAGGCCGGCCTTC
>DASTRT010000308.1:0-10917 GCA_035761085.1 Methylophilaceae bacterium | reverse complement strand
ACCCCGTCGAACACGCCTGCGGCATAGCTCAGCTTGCCGTTGAACACGTCGCCATGCAGCTGCAAACCGATGTCACGATTGGGCAGCAAATCATTGGCAACATAGGATCGCTCGACAAAGCGCAAGTCGCCGCCGCTCTGTAGCCGTTCCAGGCTGATAGGCACCTTGAACTTGCCGGCCTGCACCTTGAACCAGGGCGCAAAGCGCGCATTGAGATAGGCATCCTGCACATTTGCAGCCTCGGGCGCGAAATCGGGTGTGAAGCGGAAATCGTATTTGCCGAACACCGTGCCTTCGAAGGTCGGGCGGACGCGTCGCAGCAGGAATTCGTCATCGAGGCCGGTCCCCGAGACCCCGGGACTGCTGCCATCGCCAAAGAAAGTGCGATTGTCGGCCTGCAGCAAGCCGCGCAGCTTGAATTCGAAATTACCATCGGCCGATTTGATGCCGAAACCCTTATCGCCGGCAACGACGACCGGAGCTTCCTTTTTCTGCGCGGCCGCTTCTTCCGCAGCCAGTTCGTCCTTGCGCTCCAGGACGCGCACCTTCTGGTCCAGCTCCTGGATGAGCGACCTCAGCCGTTCAATTTCGCCATCGTCAGCCTGGGCGAGCGAGCTGCCAAGCAGAACGCCGCCGGCCGCGAGAGCGCGGATAATCAGTTTTGTTTGAATTTTCATGATGAACCTTTATCAAGTCGCTACCTCCGGTGGCCCGGTCGGTTCATCGATGTGTTTTGAGTGTGCCGCTGTATTTCTACAGTAGGCTTGCTGCTAGTATTTTTCGGAAACCTGGTGGAATCGGACTTTTTCGCGCCGTTCGATTTGCGTCACACGGCCGTCATGTACGGTGATCTCGATGGATCCAAAGCGGAGTTGCTCAATCGCGCGCTGAATTTCACGCACGACTTCGTCGAGCTTTTGTTTCTGGCTTTGGCCGGACATCTGTCTTATCCCTTGTTTTCAGAATGATGGCCACTTTAATGGCAGAAGTTAATAATTAAAAATACTTTGTAATAATATAAATATAACTTTTAAGAATATTGAATAAACTATTACAAGACGAACCTTATTGCCTGATGAATGGATCAGCTTTCGTTTTGCCACAGCACGTCAGACCTGCCTGCCGCCTTGTTGATTGCGCGGCACATGACGAATAGCAGGTCGGAAAGACGGTTCAGGTATTTGAGCGAGGTTGCGGTGACGGCTTCCTCGCGGTTGAGACGGATCAGCTGGCGCTCGGCACGACGGCAGACGGTACGCGCCAGGTGGCAATAGGCCGCGGCGCGCGTGCCGCCGGGCAGGATGAATTCCTTGAGCGGCTCGAGCTCGTCGTTGAGCTCATCCAGCACGTTTTCCAGCGCATCGACACGTTCAGGCTTGACCATGACATGGCCGGGAATGCAGATTTCACCGCCTAGGTCGAACAGGTCGTGCTGCACGCGCGTCAACGCTTTCTGTATCAAGTCCGGTAGAGGCTCGGTCAGTAGTACGCCGATCACGGCATTGAGCTCGTCCACCTCGCCCATCGCCTCGACGCGCAGGCTATCCTTGTTGATGCGTGTGCCGTCACCCAAGCCGGTCGTGCCGTTGTCACCGGTGCGGGTGTAGATTCTGCTCAAACGGTTGCCCATACTTCCTCCTTTAACCCAGTCGGCATTTTAGCCTGTCATTCCAGCGAAAGCTGGAATCCAGTAAGATTTGGCTGGCTTTCAGCGATAAAAACGATAAGGAAATCTTGTCTGACTCTCGTCCAATAGGCGTATTCGATTCTGGCGTCGGCGGCATTTCTGTGCTCAAGCATATCCACGCATTGCTGCCGCACGAAGATTTGCTCTACGTCGCCGACTCCGCCAACGCGCCTTACGGTAACAAGACGCCGGAGTTCATCCGCGAGCGTGCCTTCGCCTTGTCTGATTTTTTGATAGGGAAGGGCGCAAAAGCGCTGGTCGTCGCCTGCAACACCGCCACTGCTGCTGCCATCAGCGCAATGCGCGAGCGCTACAGCATGCCTATCATAGGCATGGAGCCGGCTGTGAAACCAGCTGCGGCTGCAACAAAAACTGGCGTCATCGGCGTGCTGGCAACGGTGGGAACCCTGAAGAGCGCGCAGTTCGCCGCACTGCTGGAAAACTATGGGCAAGGCATCAAGGTAGTCACTGAAGGCTGCCCTGGGCTAGTGGAATGCATCGAACGTGGCGAACTGGATGCACCGGACACCCACAAGCTGCTGGAAAGCTATCTCAAGCCACTACTTGATGCTGGTGCCGATACCATCGTGCTGGGCTGTACGCACTATCCCTTTGTGAAGCCGTTGATTCAGGAAATAGCCGGGCCAAAGATCACGCTGATTGATACGGGGACTGCAGTCGCAAGGCAATTGCTGGTGCGGCTAACCGAAAATAATTTGCTGACTGAGAGCAGGAAAGAAGGGCGAGTAGAGTTTTGGACAAACAGCACAGCAAGGGAAGCAGTCCAGGTGGTTAAACGCTTATGGGGTAAGCAGGCAAGCATTTCGCTGCTTGCTTGATAGATCCATAAATTAATGATGTCCCAAAACTACACCTTCTTTTAACCGGTACTTCGTCCCACAGTAGGGGCACATCACTTCCCGCAGCTTACCGAAATCCAGGAAAACGCGCGGGTGCATGGCCCACAGCGCGACCTCCGGCGTCGGGCAGTGCAAGGGCAGATCCTTGGCCGTGACCTCAATAAAGCGCGCAGTGCTCATGCGGTCGTCAATCTTGTCTTCGGTGTCTGCCATATTATTCATTCCTTCAGCCCCTCTCTGAATGAGAGGGGGATATTGCGACCAAATTTACGTTTTATACCAGCGTCAGCCAGTCTGCGTGCTTGGGCGACCTGCCATGCACTATGTCGAAGTACAGCGATTGCAGTTTCTCCGTGACTGGACCCCGTTTGCCTTCGCCTATCTGCCGATTGTCCAGCTCACGAATAGGCGTGACCTCGGCGGCAGTGCCAGTGAAGAAAGCCTCGTCGGCAGTAAAGACCTCATCACGCGTAATGCGTTTTTCAACAACCTTAAGGCCGCATTCATGAGCCAGCTCAACGATGGTGTCACGCGTAATGCCTTCCAGCGCGCTGGTGAGGTCAGGAGTGTAGAGCTTGCCTTTACGCACGATGAAGATGTTCTCGCCCGAGCCTTCAGCGACAAAGCCGTCAACATCCAGCAGCAGCGCTTCGTCGTAGCCGTCATTCATGGCTTCCTGGTGGGCCATGATCGAATTCATGTAGTTGCCGCTGGCCTTGGCCTTGCACATGGTGATGTTGACGTGATGGCGTGCGTAGGATGATGTTTTGACGCGGATGCCGTTCTTCAATGCGTCATCGCCCATGTAGGCGCCCCAGGTCCAGGCGGCGACGATGACATGGGTGGACAAGGTCTTGGCCGAGATGCCCATGGCTTCGGGGCCATAGAATGCCATTGGTCGAATATAGGCGGATTCCAGCTTGTTCTCGCGAACCGCTGCCTTTTGCGCTTCCATGATGGTTTTTTTGTCGAAAGGCATCTTCATGCCGAGGATATGCGCCGAGTTGAACAGGCGATCGGTATGTTCCTTCAGGCGGAAAATGGCCGTGCCCTTGTTGGTCTTGTAGGCACGCACGCCTTCGAAGACGCCCATGCCGTAATGCAACGTGTGCGTCAGTACGTGCGTGGTCGCTTCGCGCCACGGAACCATCTTGCCGTCATACCATATCAGACCATCACGGTCGGCCATCGATTTGGCCACTGCCATTTTATTGTCTCCTTGCCTGAGCTTGCCCGAAGGCTTGAGAATCCAAGCCTAAAAAGCTTTAATTGTAAACGACGGAGCCCGGCCTTGGATAGCAGGCTTCATCTTAAATAAGTCTTTAAGAAAGAATTGCATGGCACGTGTTTTACTGGTGGGAACGGCAACGCTCGACCTGGTTTTCGGTCTCGATCATTTTCCTGGGGCCGATGAGGAAATGCGTGCGCAATCCCTGCGCACGGTGCGTGGCGGTAATGCGGCCAATACTGCAGTGGTGTTGAGCCAGCTGGGGCATGAGGTGGAATTCCTGGGAGCGCTTGCCGATGCGCCGGAAACCTTCGTGATTACCGATGATTTCGCCAGACACAACATCGGCTACACCCACTGCCCGCGCCTGCCGGGCAAGCCGCCCACCTCCAGTATTTATCTCGCCGGCAGTACGCGCAGCATCGTGCACTACCGCGATCTGCCAGAGCTTTCAGCCATTCATATCGAGAGTGTCGATCTGGATCGGCTGGACTGGGCACACTTCGAAGGCCGCAACGTCGCTGAGGTCGAGCGCATGATGAAGTGGGTGCGCGAGCACAAGCCGGACCTGTTCATTTCGCTCGAGCTGGAAAAGCCTCGTGACAATATCGATGCACTGTTTCCCCTGGCCGATCTGCTGATCTGCTCCCGGCATTTCGCGCGCCACTTTGGCTATGACAATTCCCATGAGTTTTTACGCTGGATGCGACAACAGGCTCCGCAAGCCTGTATCATTGCCGCCTGGGGTGAGTGGGGCGCCTACGCGCTGGGGCCGTCGGACCAGCTCTGCCATGCGCCTGCCAGGCCCCCTGCGCGAGTGGTGGATACGCTGGGTGCGGGCGATACCTTCAACGCTGCAGTGATCGATGCCGCCATTCGCGGACAGCCTGTCCCTGAACTGCTGCAGACCGCTTGCAGGCTGGCTGGGGAAAAGTGCGGCCGATGTGGATTTTCCCTCGACTAACTTTTGTCGTCGGCGGCAGTCATAAAAACACAAATCGAAACGAATCAGGAGAAACAATGCGCAGATTTTCAGGGGTAATCGCTTGCCTGGCGATCATTGCTGCTTTAGTGGGATGCAACGCCAACAAGGAGCCTAGCCTGTATGGCACGGACATCACTGGAGCATCATTTGCCAGCTCGCTGAGCCTGACCGACCATACGGGCAAGCCCCGCACCCTCGACGATTTCAAGGGCAAGGTGGTGGTGCTCTTCTTCGGCTATACGCATTGCCCGGACGTGTGCCCGACTACCATGGCCGATCTGGCCAAGGCCATGAAGCTGATGGGGCCGAAATCGGATGAAGTGCAGGTGCTGTTCGTCACCGTGGATCCGGAGCGCGATACACAGCAGGTGCTGGCAGATTATGTGCCGTCGTTCGACCCACGTTTCATTGGTCTGCGGGGTACGCCGGAGCAACTGGCGGAAACCGCCAAGAACTTCAAGATTTTCTATTCCAAGCAGGAGTCGGCGGGCAAGAGCGACTACACCATCGACCACAGCGCGGGAACCTACGTATTCGACAAGCAGGGCCATGTGCGCATTTACATCAAGTACGGCGAGAAGCCGCAAGAGATCGCGCACGATCTCAAGACGCTGCTGTAAGCGCTACAGCGAAATCGCGTGAAGCCGGGTTGAGAGCTGTTTCAGCTCCTTCTCGGCTTTTTTGTATTCCGGAAAAATGCTTTCGACCACGGCCCAGAAGCGGGCGGAATGGTTCATTTCCTTGAGGTGCGCCAGCTCATGCGCAGCAACATAACTGATGATGTGCGGCGGGGCCTGAATCAGCTTCCAGTTAAGGCGAATTTCACTTTTGGAATTGCAGCTGCCCCAGCGGGTGGCGGCGTTCGACAGGAATAGCCGCGGCGTTTCCACCCCCAGCCGCGCGGCCAGCAACTCCAGCCTGCGGCTGAAATCGGTCATGGCCTGCTTGCGATACCAGGCGAACACCTTGCGCGCGATAGCTACGCCGTCCTCCGGCGTGGGCAATGCTACATGCAGGAAGCCCGGCTCGTGAGCGACCGCGCGGTTACGGTGATCATGACTAACGCGCAAGGTGATTTCGTTGCCCAGCAGCCATAATGTCGTGCCATCCTGCCAGGTTACCGGCGCCACCTGGTTGGCCTGATGGAACTGCAGTTTGCTGACGATCCAGTTGATCTTGGTGAGCAGCAGCTGCTCGATCTGTGCGTGGGAGATGCGTTTTGGTGCGCGTACCAGAAGTCCTTCCGGCGAAATACGCATGCCTACCGTGCGGCGAGAGGTGCGTTCCAGCAAATAAGGAATCGCCTCACCCGCAGGGGAAGTCAGCACATACTTACTCATAACTCCGTAGCCTGGGCATCTCACCCTCGATCCATCGCTCCACTGCCTGATTCAGTTCGTCAGGCTTGAGGCCCTGGCTTGCGATGGGCTTGCCGATGCTGACGGTGATCACACCCGGCTTTTTGAGGAAGGAATTCTTCGCCCAGAATTCGCCGGCATTATGCGCCACCGGCAATACTGGCGTTTCGGTATGTGTCGCCAGCCAGGCGCCGCCGATGTGGTATTTGCCTTTGGCACCCGGGGCAGTGCGCGTGCCTTCGGGGAAGATTACGACCCAGAAGCCTTTGCGCAGCCTGTCCTTGCCCTGTTCAACCATCTGCTTGAGTGCCTCGCGGCCGGCGCTGCGGTTGATGCCGATGGGCGAGGTCATGGCGAGCCCCCAGCCAAAGAAAGGTATCCACAACAGCTCGCGTTTTAGCACCCACACCTGCGGCGGAAAAATCTTCTGGAAAGCCAGCGTTTCCCAGGCCGATTGGTGCTTGGAAAGAATGATGTGCGGCGTATTTGGAATATTGTCTGCGCCGATGATGCGATGTGTGATGCCGCAGGTCACTTTGAGCCACCACAGCATGAAGAGCGCCCAACCCGTGATGAGACGGTAGCGGGTCACGGGTGGCAGGGGAAAGGTCAGGATGGCGAAAACGGCATAAAAGGGAGTGATGAGCCACATCACCAGCATGAAGGCCGCCGATCTCAGCCACATGATGCAGGAGCAGGACTGCTTCATGGCGAACCGCTCAGCTTTGGGCAGCGATAATGCGCTGGGCTGCTTCGGCCAGGTCGGCTACGACCCAGGTATTGGGAGGCAGGCCGTCGGAGGTCAGTGTGAGCTCCCCTTTGCCGGTGCGCACCAGGATGTTCTGCATCTCGCGGGCGGCGCCGGCCTGCAGGTCGCGCAGGGAATCACCGACATTGGGCACACCCTTGAGGTCTATACCAAAGCGACGGCTGATTTCATCCAGCATGCCGCATTTCGGCTTGCGGCATTCGCAGTTGGAATCCGCTGAGTGCGGGCAGTAAAAGAGCGCGTCGATGCGGCCGCCCAATTGACCCAGGGCGCGGTACATCTTGTCGTGGATGGCATTGAGCGTGGACATGTCAAACAAGCCGCGTTCGATGCCTGACTGGTTGGTTGCCAGCGCGACGCGGAAGCCGCTCTGGTTCAACATGGTGATGGCTTCCAGGCTGCCGGGAATGGGTTTCCATTCGCCCGGGTTCTTGATGAACTGCGGACTGTCGTAGTTGATGACGCCGTCTCTATCTAATACGACTAACCTCATACCAGGCATATTATGACTACGCCGCCAGTTTGGACAGGTCTGCCACGCGATTCATGGCGGCATGCAGCTGCGCCAGCAGGGCCAGGCGATTGGCGCGTAATGCCGCATCTTCGGCATTGACCATGACGTTGTCGAAGAAGGCATCCACCGGCGCCTTGAGCGCGGCAAGCGCTTTCAGCGAAGCCGTGTAATCGCCCTTATCGAAAGCGGCGTCAGCTGCTGGTTTTACCGTCGCAAGCGATTCGAACAGGGCAAGCTCAGCGTGTTCCTTGAGCAGGCTCTTGTCCACTTCCGGCTTGATGCTGCCTTCGGCCTTCTTGAGGATATTGCCGACGCGCTTGTTGGCCGCGGCCAAGGCAGGCGCTTCGGTCAATTGTGCAAAGGTTTGGACTGCCTCTAACTGTTTCGGAACCAGATAAATCTGCGTTGGGTTCATGCACAACACGGCATCGACTTCGTTAGCGGTGTAACCTTGTTCGCGCAGCATTCCGCCCAGACGTTCGAACATAAACATCTCAACATCTGTATGTGCCTGCCCCAGTAATCCTTGGGGAAATCTTGCAAAAGCAATATTGATAAGATCGAATAGCCTTAGAGGCAACTGTTTTTGGGTCAGCATTCGAACTATTCCCAGCGCATGGCGACGCAGGGCAAATGGATCCTTGTCACCGGTCGGCACCTGACCGATACCGAACATCCCAACCAGAGTTTCCAGCTTGTCGGCCAACGCTACGCAGAGGCCCACGGGATTCCGTGGCAACTCATCCCCGGCAAAGCGCGGCTTGTAATGATCTTCGATCGCGTCGGCAATCTCGACTGGCAGGCCGTCATGTTTTGCGTAGTAACCACCCATGATCCCCTGCAGCTCAGGGAATTCGCCGACCATGTCGGTTAGCAGATCAGCTTTTGCCAGCATGGCTGCCTTGTCGGCCTGCATGGCTAGCTGCTCACCACCGAGCTCCTGGCCGATAGCGCGGGCAATCGCGCGCACGCGTTCCATGCGCTCGCCCTGAGTGCCCAGCTTGTTGTGGTAAACCACTTTCCCTAAACCGGCAACACGTGATTCCAGACTCTTCTTGCGGTCCTGGTCGAAGAAGAACTTGGCATCTGCCAGGCGCGGCCGCACAACGCGCTCATTGCCACCAATGACGGCGCTTGGGTCGGCTGGGCTGATGTTGGAAACGATCAGGAATTTGTTGGTAAGTTTGCCACTGGCATCCAACAGCGGGAAATACTTCTGGTTGGCCTTCATGGTCAGGATCAGGCATTCCTGCGGGACTTCCAGGAATTCCTTTTCGAACTGGCCGACCAGCACATTGGGGCGTTCGACCAAGGCGGTGACTTCATCCAGAAGCGCCTCGTCATCAATCGGTCTGAGATTTTCCTTGGCTGCGGCCTCAGTCAGCTGGCGGCGGATTTCCTCGCGGCGCTTTTCGAAGCTGGCGATGATGGCGCCTTCATCGCGCATCTGCTGTTCATAGCTGTGTGCAGCCTTGATCGTGACAGGGTGATGGGACGCCTCGAAGCGATGGCCTTGCGTCAGGTTGCTGGCAGCCAGGCCGAGCACAGTGACAGGAACCACCTCGGTGCCGTGCAGTGCGACCAGGCCGTGGGCCGGGCGCACGAAGTTGACCGTGGTCCAGCCGTCTTCCAGCTGATAGGTCATGACCTTGGGGATAGGCAGCTTGGAAACGGCTTCATCGAGCGCGGTTTGCAGTCCTTCCTGCAAGCTGGCACCCTTGATGACGTTGTCGAAGAACAGCGATTCTGCCTTGCCGTCAGACTCGCGTTTGAGTTTTGGTACAGCGCTTTCATCGGCACCCAGGCTGGCAAGTTTTTTCAGTAGCGCCTGAGTCGGTTTGCCTTCGGCATCCAACCCGACGGCCACCGGCATAAGTTTTTGCGAAACCGGTTTGTCAGCTGCACGCTCCTGCACCTCGGCGACCTGCACCGCCAGACGGCGGGGCGAAGCGTAAGCGGTCACTTCCGTGTCGACTGTGGCTAAGCCCTGTGCTTTGAGGCTGTTCGCCAAGGTTTGGGCAAATGCCTCGCCCAGGTTCTTCAGGGCCTTCGGTGGCAGTTCTTCGACAAACAGTTCAACTAATAAATGCTTGCTGCTCATGCTGCTTTTTCCATCCTGGCCAGTACTTCATCCGCCCATTCCTTGGGCGCCATCGGGAAGCCCAATCGTGCGCGGCTTTCCAGGTAGCTCTGTGCCACACTACGAGCCAGGTTGCGGATGCGGCCGATATAGCCTGCACGTTCAGTAACCGAAATGGCGCCACGGGCATCGAGCAGATTGAACGTGTGTGCGGCCTTGAGTACCTGTTCATAAGCGGGCAGCGCGAGCTGCGCCTGCATCAGGTATTGCGCGGTTTTTTCGTGGGCGGAGAAGGCGGTCAACAGGAACTCGACATTGCTGTGTTCGAAGTTGTAGGCCGACTGTTCTTTTTCGTTCTGCAGGTAGACGTCGCGGTAAGTGAGGGCTTTACCACTTGAATCTTTGGTCCATATCAGGTCGAAGACGTTCTCGACGCCCTGCAGGTACATCGCGAGGCGCTCGAGGCCGTAGGTGATCTCGCCGGTGATCGGCTTGCAGTCGATGCCGCCGACCTGCTGGAAGTAGGTGAACTGCGTGACCTCCATGCCATTGAGCCAGACCTCCCAGCCCAGCCCCCAGGCGCCCAGCGTGGGGTTCTCCCAGTCGTCCTCGACGAAGCGCACGTCGTTTTCGGTCAGATCCAGGCCGAGCGCGCGCAGCGAACCCAGGTACAGGTCGAGAATGTTCTCCGGCGCCGGCTTGAGCACCACCTGGTACTGGTAGTAGTGCTGCAGCCGGTTCGGGTTCTCGCCGTAGCGGCCGTCCTTGGGGCGGCGCGACGGTTGCACATAGGCGGCGCGCCACGGCTCGGGGCCGATCGCGCGGAGGAAGGTCGCGGGGTTGAACGTCCCCGCGCCGACCTCGGAGTTGTAGGGCTGCGTGAGCAGGCAGCCGCGCTCCGCCCAGAAGCGCTGGAGGGCCAGGATGATGTCCTGGAAGGTCGGCGAGCCGGGGCGCGAGCGCGAGGGCGATGCCCCGCGTCGCTGGCCCGAATCGGCGACGGATCGTGGGGTCGTCGACATCGCGCGGGACCTAACACCGGGCGTAGGCACAGTCCAGCAGGTGCTGGGGCATCCGTGCCACGGAGCGCGCGACGGATCGGCTCACCGCGAGTCCGGGACGGCAGTCTCGAGATGAAGCTCGCCTTCCGGGCGGTCCGGAGGCGCAGCTCCAGCGGCGAGGTCGCGTTCCGAGGCGTCCGGGACCGCGCCCTCACGTGCGGACGGCGTCCGTGGGGCGCGGCGGAGGCGGTGTCGCGACGAGAGCCCTGTTGCGGAGCGTTTTTGGGAGCGCGGCGTCGGGCTGAAATTGCCCTCTGGACCGTCCGGGAGCGCGCTGTCGCGGCCGAACAGGCCTCCCGGAGCGTCCGGGAGCGGACTTCACCGGCGGCCCTCGAGCGTCCGGGAGCGTCCGGGAGGGGACTTTTCCGGCGGAAA
>DASTRT010000307.1:0-5856 GCA_035761085.1 Methylophilaceae bacterium | reverse complement strand
AGTCGCGTTCGGAAAATATGCCGGACAACTGTTCGCCATCCATTACCAGCAAGGCGCCGATGCGGTGCTCTGCCATCACGAGCAGCGCATCGTAGATCAAGCAATCAGACGTGACTGAAAGGATTTTATGGCCTTTGGTTTCCAGCAACTGACGAACCGTTTTCATTTGCTTTCCTTCTTTGTGGCGACCGGCGAATAAAAAATATACACCTTTCTGTTGGAGGGCAGAATAGCAAGGCTTATGATTGCGAAGCTGAAGCCCGACTGTCTGCTGACAAGCCTGAGGGCTGCCGTCTGAACACGGCTATAATCAAATGAATTCCAAATCCTGCATCTGAACTGAGCTCATGTCCCTGAACAGCACTAGCTTTCGCGCCTTTGTCGGTCTCATATTTCTGGCCATTATCTGGGGGTATAACTGGGTCGTCATGAAGCATGCACTCAACTATGCTGGCCCGTTCGAATTCAGCGCCATGCGCACGTTCTTTGGTGGCTTGTGCCTCATGGCCTTGCTGTTCGTGCTGCGTAAACCGCTGCGTCCGCGAGAGGTGCCGGCTGTGCTGCTGCTTGGGCTGCTGCAGACTGTCGGCTTCACCGGCCTTATCAGCTGGGCTCTGGTCGGCGGCGGCGCCGGTAAGACCGCCGTTCTTACCTATGCCATGCCATTCTGGGTCATGGTGCTGGCATGGCCCATGCTCGGTGAGAAGATCCGCGGCATGCAGTGGCTGGCCGCATTGTTTTCAGTCATGGGCCTGCTCTTCATTCTGGACCCCATGCATCTGGGCACCGATGTTTTCAGCATGGGACTGGCAATCGCCGCCAGCATTTGCTGGGCGCTGGCGGTGATCGTCGCCAAGAAGCTGCACCAGCGTGCACCAGACATGGATTTGCTCTCGCTCACCGCCTGGCAGATGCTGCTGGGTTCGCTGCCGCTGGTGGCCGCTGCCTTTCTTGTGCCTTCCAAACCCATTCAGTGGACGCCTGACTTCATCGGGGCCGTGGTGTTCAACGCCGTGATCTGCAATGCGCTGGCGTGGATGCTGTGGATGTATGCTCTACAGAAGCTGGAAGCGGGCATTGCCAGCATGGGCTCGCTGCTGGTGCCAGTAATCGGCGTGCTTTCTGCCTGGTGGCAGCTGGGGGAGAAGCCGGACAATTCGGAAATTATCGGCATGCTGCTCATCGGCCTTTCGCTGATGATCATCTCGTTGCGCGCCATGCGCCGCCATGAGCAGGTCGAGCCTGCCATGGGGCAGGACTGACGCGCATTGCTGCCGTCTACGGCATGCGTTCCCTATGGTAGAATCCGGGCAGTTTAACAGTGACACTCGGTTAAGGAATTTGAGGCATGGCAGGGCATTCTAAATGGGCGAATATCCAGCACCGTAAAGGCCGGCAGGATGCTCGGCGCGGCAAGATATTCACCAAGCTGATCAAGGAAATCACGGTCTCGGCCCGCATGGGTGGTGGCGACCTCAACTTCAACCCGCGCCTGCGTCTGGCAATCGCCCAGGCCAAGGAAGAGAACATGCCGTCGGATAACATCGACCGCGCCATCAAGCGCGGAACCGGCGAGCTGGAAGGTGTGAATTACGAGGAAGTCCGCTACGAAGGCTATGGTGTCGGCGGCGCGGCCGTCATGGTCGATTGCCTGACTGACAACCGCAATCGCGCCGTCGCCGATGTACGCCATGCGTTCACCAAGTATGGCGGCAACCTCGGCACCGACGGCTCGGTGGCCTTTTTGTTCAAGCATTGCGGCAGCCTGATCTTTGCTCCGGGCACTAATGAGGATCAGGTCATGGAGGCGGCGCTGGAAGCGGGCGCCGAGGATGTGATCAGCGACGAGGACGGCAGCATCGAGGTCGTCACGGCGCCCAACGACTTCGCGACGGTCAAGGAGTCCCTGGAAAAAGCCGGCCTCAAGGCCATGCATTCGGAAGTTACCATGAAGCCACTCAATGAAACCGAACTGAGCGGGGATGATGCGGTGAAGATGCAGAAGCTGCTCGACGCGCTGGAAGACCTCGACGACGTACAGGAAGTGTATACCTCGGCCGTAATGGACGACTGACGGGAGACCACCATTCCACTCCTCAAGCCAGGTTTTTTATGTTGAGAATCCTCGGCCTTGACCCCGGGCTGCAATGCACCGGTTTCGGGGTGATCGAGAAAAAGGAAGAAAAGCTGCTGTACGTCGCCAGCGGCACCATCAAGACGAGCAGCGGCAAAACCAGTGGGCGTGACGAGCTGCCAGCCCGCCTCAAGATCATCCTCGATGGCCTGTTTGAAGTGATCCAGACCTATCAGCCGCACCAGGTTGCGGTAGAAAAGGTATTCGTGAACGTCAATCCACAATCCACCCTGTTGCTGGGCCAAGCGCGCGGCGCCGCCATCAGCGCTGCCGTTATCAGCAATCTTTCGGTTGCCGAATATACTGCCTTGCAGGTCAAGCAGTCGGTGGTGGGCAACGGCCATGCCGCCAAGGAGCAGGTGCAGGAAATGGTAAAGCGGCTGTTGAGCCTGCCGGGGGTACCCAAGCCGGATTCCGCTGATGCGCTTGCTTGCGCAATCTGCCATGCGCACGGCGGGCAGGGCCTGGGCCGATTGGCCACGGCAGGATTCCGTGTGCGCGGAGGCCGCCTGGTATGAGCAACACAATTGCGACAAAGGATAGCGCTGCATGATAGGCCGTCTGAAGGGCATACTGCTGGAAAAGTCGCCGCCGTTCATCCTGGTGGATGTACATGGCGTGGGTTACGAAGTGGAGGTGCCCATGAGCACCTTCTATAACCTGCCGGCCACGGGTGAAACGGTGACCCTGCTGACGCAGTTCATCGTGCGCGAGGACGCCCAGCTGCTGTTCGGCTTCGGCAGCGAACGCGAGCGTTCCATCTTCCGCCAGCTGCTCAAGGTCAACGGTGTAGGCGCCAAGTCTGCACTGGCCATCCTGAGCGGGTTGTCGGTGGAAGATCTGGTGCGCGCCATCACGTTGCAGGAAATCGGCATGCTGACGCGCATTCCTGGTGTCGGCAAGAAAACGGCCGAGCGGCTGCTGCTGGAGCTCAAGGACAAGTTCACCATGGAAGGGATCAGCCTGGCTGCACCCCAGGCCCAGTCTGCAAGCAAGGATGTGCTCAATGCTTTGATTGCGCTGGGGTATAACGAGCGGGAAGCTACGCTGGCAGTCAAACAGCTGCCAGCCGATATCGCCGTGGCCGAAGGCATCCGGCAGGCGCTCAAGTCGCTGGCGAAGGCGCCATGATCAATACCAGCCAGCTTGCGCGCATCGCCGTCGTCGTATTCCTCATCGTTGGCTGCCTGTTCGTGCTGCAGCCCTTCCTGGCGGCTATCCTGTTTGCCGCCATCATCTGCGTTTTCACCTGGTCCTGGTATCAGAAGCTGTGGCAGCGCCTGGGCAGGCACGACGCCCTGGCCGCGCTGGTCATGACCTTGCTGCTGCTGGTTGCGCTGATCCTGCCTGTCGCCTACCTCAGTGCGAATGTGGCGGATTCCGCTACCCGCCTGTTCAATGACTTCCGCCCGGGTATCGAGCATCCCAACTTCCCGGCCCCGGGCTGGCTGCACCAGATCCCATTGATCGGGGATTCCATGCATGATGCCTGGGAGCGCGTCAATTCCAGTCATGATGAACTCATGGCCCTGCTCAAGCGGGTGTATGAGCCGGTACGCGAATTTGGCGTCAAGGCGGTCAAGGTACTTGGCGGTGGCTTCCTGCAGCTCCTGCTGGTGGTATTCATCACCTTTTTCTTCTATCGGGATGGCGCGCGGCTGGGTTCGGTCATGATGACGATGGCCCGCAAGCTCGGCGGCAAGCTGGGGGAGGAAATGATGGTGCTCACCTGCGATACCATCAACGGCGTCATGCTGGGCATTTTCGGTACCGCGTTGGCGCAGGCGGTAATGGCATTCATCGGATTTGCCATCGCCGGCGTTCCCCTGCTGTTCCTGTTGACCTCGGCGGTTTTCATCCTCTCGGTCATTCCGGTCGTCGGCTCCCCCATCGTCTGGGGTGGCGTGGCCTTGTGGCTATACAATCAGGGCGAATATGGCTGGACCATTTTCATGCTGTTGTATGGCGTGTTTATCATCAGCAGTGTGGATAATGTCATCAAGCCCATGCTGATCAGCCATTCGGTCCGCCTGCCGTTCCTGATCGCCACGCTGGGAGTATTGGGTGGCGTGCCCGCCTTCGGCTTTATCGGCATGTTTCTCGGGCCGATTTTCCTGGCGGTCGGCATGACCCTGCTGACACACTGGATTACCCGCAAGAACCCAAAGGTGTTGAAGAGCCAATGATAGAAACGGATCGCCTGATTTCCGCTGCCAGCGTCAGCCAGGATGAGGAGGCGCTCGAGCGCGCATTGCGCCCCAAGGCGCTGACCGAGTACGTCGGCCAGGAGAAGGCGCGTGGGCAGCTGGAGATTTTCATCAATGCGGCGCGCGGCCGTTCGGAAGCCCTGGATCATGTGCTGTTGTTCGGACCGCCCGGCCTGGGCAAGACCACGCTGGCTCACATCATCGCGCGGGAGATGGGCGTCAATCTGCGCCAGACCTCGGGGCCGGTGCTGGAGCGTGCAGGCGATCTTGCCGCGCTGCTCACCAACCTGGAACCCAACGACGTCCTGTTCATCGATGAGATTCACAGGCTTTCGCCCGTCGTCGAGGAGATTCTCTATCCTGCCATGGAGGATTACCGTCTCGACATCATGATTGGCGAAGGTCCGGCGGCGCGCTCTGTCAGACTCGATCTGCCGCCGTTCACGCTGGTCGGCGCGACCACGCGTGCTGGCATGCTGACCAACCCGCTACGCGACCGCTTCGGCATCGTCTCGCGGCTCGAGTTCTATACCTCCGAGGAGCTGGCGCGTATCGTGCAGCGCTCCGCCAGCCTGCTCGATGTTGCCATGCAGGAGGCCGGTTCGCTGGAGATCGCCAGGCGCTCGCGTGGTACCCCACGTATTGCTAATCGGCTGCTGCGACGCGTGCGGGATTATGCCCAGGTCAAGGCGGACGGCGTGGTCACTGCCGAAGTCGCCGACGCCGCACTCAAGATGCTGGACGTGGACAAGCTGGGCTTCGATGTCATGGACAGAAAGCTCTTGCTGGCGGTGCTGGAGAAATTCGGCGGCGGGCCAGTCGGGCTGGACAATCTGGCCGCAGCCATTGGGGAAGAGCGCGATACCATCGAGGATGTGCTGGAGCCTTACCTGATTCAGCAGGGCTATTTGATGCGCACTCCGCGCGGGCGCGTGGCCACCCAGCAGGCCTATCAGCATTTCGGCCTGCCGGTTCCCAACAGCATGGCGAATGCCAGCCTGTGGGATGAGTCGCAGTGAAGGCGCCGCACAGCAAACAAGACATGCAGCAGGCTGGAAGCAGTTTTGACTGGCCGGTGCGGGTTTACTACGAAGATACTGATGGCGGGGGCGTGGTGTATCACGCCAACTATCTCAAATTCATGGAACGCGCGCGTACCGAGTGGTTGCGCCATCTGGGTTTCGAGCAGACGGAACTCAGGGAGCGAGCCGGGGTCTTGTTTGTGGTGCGCGGCCTCAGGATGCATTACATCCGCCCGGCCTGCTTCAATGACGAACTGCTGGTGGTAACACGGCTGCACAAGGCGGGCAGGAGTCTGCTGGAGTTCGGCCAGGATATCTTCCGCAATGAGGGCGGGCAAACTGAACAACTAACCCAATCTATGGTAGAAGTCGTCTGCGTTGAATCCAGCCGATTCAAACCTTTGAGCATTCCCGATTCGATTCGAACTGTTATAAAAACGATGGAGCCTGCATGAACCTTCCCATGAGTACGTCGACCGACATGTCGCTGTTT
>DASTRT010000306.1:0-2705 GCA_035761085.1 Methylophilaceae bacterium | reverse complement strand
ATTTTAATGGATCGTACAGACCTGTCAATATGCAGACCGGGAAAATACCCTTAAATAGAGATCCATCCATAGCCTGCTGGTTTTTTTGAATCCCTTAGCGGGCATAAGGGTTTCAGGACATCAATCCGCTTATGTGGCCTGAGAGGCCAGGGGGCTTCACAGAACATAAGCGGCTACCGCAGTGTAATGGCACAGGCTGCCGGCCAACACAAACAGGTGCCAGATTCCATGCGCGTGCTTTAGCCTAGTATCAAGTGCATAGAAGATAATGCCAAACGTATAAGCCAGCCCACCGGCGACCAGCCAATGGAGGTCACTAGACGGCAATGCCTGAAGCAGCGGCTTCAAGGCCAGTACGATGATCCATCCCATCACAACGTAGAGTAAATAGGAAATCGCTCGTGTCCACTTGCCAATCAGCAACTCCTGAACGATTCCCAAAGCGGCCACCCCCCATTCAACGCCAAACAATGACCAGCCCCAGGATGGCGAAGCCTTATTAAGCGCAACCAGTGTGAAAGGCGTATAAGTGCCGGCGATGAGCAGATAGATCGAGCCGTGATCGAACTTCTGCAAAACCAGCTTGGCGCGCCCACCAACGCTGTGATAAAGCGTTGAGAAAAGATACAAAACGATCAGCATGGCACCATAGATGGAAACACTGACGACCGCCCGTGCCCCATCATGTAGTGCGGCCCTGGTAATAATGACAGCGGTACCGGCAATGGCTAGTGCCGTTCCTGCCAGGTGAGTGATGCTGTTTAGTCTTTCGCCTTTATACATTTCGCCTGTCTTTGCGTTTGCCGCTGGATATGCACTTTGCCCCATCCCAATAATAAAAAGGGGAGCCTCTATGTTAACCGCTTACGCTCTCTCATGGCTTTGATATCCGTCAAAAAGACAGCATACCTAAGTATTGTCATCCGCAAGCGCCTGCTGGTTCTATGAATCCGTTAGAAGTGGTAAGGGGGCCAGGGCGTGGCGGCGGGGACGCCAGTCAACAGAGAGGAGCGTTGCCGTTGTCCGCATCCACTGCACAACAGGGGAGAGGAGTGGGTCAAAAACGAAATCAAGGGTTGTACCTCTCGCCGAACGCTTGGTGGCATGGTAGGAGGTTGGCAGCCAAAGGATCCCAGTGATGATTCATTAGTATGCTGTATAAAAACAATTTAACCGGGAAAACCTCACATTTTGTTAGAATACTAAAGTTTCGAGCGACAGCGCCAATCTTCGCTTCCCGGCGGGAAGCGCGCCATCAACCCAGCATTTGCTTGCAAGCCGCGTGATTACGCCGCTTTGCGCATTTCGGCCCGCCGTCCTGGCGGCCCAACCGCTTCCGGCGGGCCGAATTTTCGGGACTTCGCGTCCCACCATTGCCGGACGTTGACCGGCCCTAAAATCCGGGCCAGCCCCAACCGCACCAGACCGGCCGTGACCGGTTGCCCTGACCGCCAGGGGCATAAATCCGCCAGCCGGCGCACTTCTTCGCCGCCCTGCAAGGTGAGCAACTGCATCAGGCCATACGCTACCAATTCCACCTGCACCCAGCGCGCCAGTACCTGCCGCGTCTGTTGCCAGGATTGCTTCATGCCCCAGCCATTCTTCAGCTGGTTGAACATCGGCTCGATGCTCCAGCGCTTCGCATAGGCCGCGAGGATCTGTTCGCCGCTTAAACCGGTCTCGGTGGACAGGATCAGCCGTGGCTGCGTCAGTCGGCCGTCTTCCCGCTCAAACTGCGTCCACACCCAGCGCACTAACCGACCATGCAGGAAGCGGGCGGCGGCCATCCCGCTTCGGATCCTGACCCCCTGTTCTTGACCATACAACCTGAGCCATAGTCGCTGTTCCGGCCAACGATCAAACACGATCCGCTCGCCATACTTGCGCGGCCGTCCCCGCTTCCTGGTGGGTGCTGGCACCTCAAACAACGCGGTATCAATCCTTACCTGGCCGATTACTTCCAGGCCCATCGCCAGCACCTGCTCGATCAGCCAGCCCCTCATATACCAGCAATCAACCAGTAACCGCGCCGGCCGGAAATAACCGGCCATCACGCGCAGCAGCGAGTGCGCGGTGGCCAGCTTGCCGTGGTTGCCCGTGCCGGCCAGGCGCATCAGCAGCGGGATGGCCTGGTGGCCAACGGTTACCGCTAAAGCCACCCAGCATTGCGCCCGCACGTAATCGGGCTGGTTGACCTTGTTGCCGTGCGGATGATGCATCGCCACGCCCGGTGCCTTCTTTGACGCACGCAAGACGAAGGTGTCGTCGATGATCAGATGCCACACCGGTTCATCAAACCAGCGGATCACCAGCCCGGCCATCTGTTTGGCCAGGGCCAGCCACGACCACCGGCCGCGCTCGATCCACTTGTAATACGCCGTCCAGTCCCGTCCATATTGGATGTGCAACAGTGCCTGGCAGACAAAGCCCGAAGAACTGAGCATGCTGCCGAAGAGCAGCTCGATAAAGGTCTTGATCGAGCGCGCCGGGAACACCTGGCACAGATACGTAATCCAATCACACAGGAACGACGGGATACGGCCATATCCCGGCTTTTCCATGGCTGTCTCTTTGAAGGGTTTCCATATCTTCTGGAGACAGCCGCTCCCTCAAAAAATGCCCTCAGTCCAACCTTAACCTGCCCTGATTCAACCCTACAGTTAAGCCAATTTTGCATGCGAAACTTGTATCTTGTTTTTATCAGC
>DASTRT010000305.1:0-2805 GCA_035761085.1 Methylophilaceae bacterium | reverse complement strand
GATAGGCAATAAAAAACCGCCCGCAGGCGGTTTTTTATTGCCAGAAATCGGCTATTTTCCCAGCATGCCTGCCGCTTTTCCGGAAACCATGCCGAAGATGGCGCCCAGCACGGTGGACAAGGCCACCAGCAGTACGGGGTTGGTAAAGTCCATCATCGTGGCATTGGCCGCCGTATTGGTTGAAAGCGCATAGCCTGCTACGGCTGCGTAACCATAGACGTTGGCCGGAACCACCGATAGCAGGTTGAACCCAGCCACAATCACCAGGAAGAACACCGTTACGCCTATATAAACCGCACCAGCGATACTGGCGGGCAAAGCCACAGGATTGTTTACCACCAACCATAATGCGATGCCGGCGATTACTGCCCCGTAGATCATGCCGGCAATAGTCTTTTGCAGAGCAGCCCCATCTGCCCCCGAATGAAAATAACACCCCCAGGCAATGAAGCCCGCCCAGACAAGCACATAACCAGCCAATGGGCCCAATGCGAGATAAGCCCAGATACCACCAAGTACAGCAATACTGATAGATAACGCGGTTAGCTTAGACATACATTTCTCCCTCTTTCCAAAGATTGATGAAATGACAGGCGAACATTTTGTGTCCGGATGTTTGGTCCGCCACTACCTATAGTAGTATGGAAGAGCTTGGGATGTAAACTTTTTTGCGCCGCAAAGATGCGGCGATGGAAGGGCTAGAAACCCAGAGGACGGTAATCCCAGTATTTGCGCCAGGCGCCGACTACCAGGTTGGGATATTGCGGCTGTCCGAGACTGCCGTTATATCGGCCGAGCGCGCGGTAAAGATCACCATGCTCGATATCGAGGTAATAGCGCAGGATAGTGCAGCCATAACGAAGATTAAGGCGAAGATGGAACAGGTTCTGGTCGGGATTGCCAATGGAGCGCACCCAGAAAGGCATGACTTGCATGAAGCCGCGGGCGCCGACCGACGACACTGCATATTTCTTGAAGCCGCTTTCGACCTGGATCAGGGCCAGTACGAGCTGAGGATCGAGGCCGGCACGCGTCGCTTCGTAGTTCACAGTACGCAGGAAGTCCTCGCGCATCTCCTGGTCAGGCATGCGGGTTTTAAGGCGACGCGACATCTCTGTCATCCAGCGCTGGCCTTCGGCCTCGCTGGTGAACACCAGGCGCGGAGCGGCAGAATCGCTGATCGATTTCTGCATGAGCGCCCGCACGCTGTTCGACAACGGCTCCTCCTTTTGCGCGCCAGCAAAAGCACTGGCGGCAAACAGCAGCATGCCCAGCAAAAGACCCGGCTTACGCACAGGCGCTTTTTACGCGGGCAACAATATCGTCCAAGGCAACCGTTTGTGCAGCTTTATCCGCACGCCCCTGATATTCGACTTGTCGTTCTTTCAAACCCCGCTCCCCTATCGTTATCCGATGTGGAATACCCATCAACTCGATGTCGGCGAACATGACCCCCGGCCTTTCCCCGCGATCATCCAGCAACACCTCCACGCCTGCCTGCTGCAGCTCTTCGTAGAGTTCAACTGCAGCCTTGCGTACTTCTTCGCTGCGGTCGAAACCGATCGCAGCGATAGCCACTTGGAAAGGTGCCATGGCTTCCGGGAAAACAATACCGCGTTCATCATTATGCTGCTCAATCGCAGCCCCGACAATACGCGAAACACCAATCCCGTAGCAGCCCATTTCCATGACGCGACTCTGACCGGCGTCATCCAGATAAGTTGCACCCAAGGCCTCGGTATATTTGGTGCCGAGCTGGAAGATGTGCCCCACCTCAATGCCCCGGCAGAGCTCGAGCGAACCCTTGCCGTCAGGACTGGGATCGCCGGCCACGACATTGCGGATATCCGCGACCAGCATGGGTTCAGGCAGGTCACGGCCGAAGTTGACACCCGCCAGGTGATATTTGGGTTTGTTGGCGCCGCAGACGAAATCGCTCATCACTGCGACCGTGCGATCGGCGATCACCTGCACTTGCGTGCTGACACCCACCGGGCCGATGAAGCCTGGCGGACACTGCAGGTTGGCGCGGATTTCCTCTTCAGTAGCGAAACGGAATCGCGACAGGCCAGGCAGCTTGGCTGCCTTTGTTTCATTAAGGGTGTGGTCGCCGCGCAACAGCAGCAGGTAAAACTGGTCATCCGCCATCACGGCGATGGACTTGACCATGCGCTCAATGCCGATGCCCAACAGGGCGGCCACGTCCTCACAGGCCGTCTGTTTCGGCGTTTCGACCTCTCGCATGGTTTCAGCCGGTGCAGCCCGGGTATGTGCCGGCGCCAGCGCTTCAGCCAGCTCGACATTGGCGGCGTATTCGGAGCCCGTGCTGTAGGCGAGCGCGTCCTCCCCGGAATCCGCCAGCACATGGAATTCGTGCGAGCCCTCGCCGCCAATGGCGCCGGTGTCGGCTCGTACCGCACGGAATTCCAGCCCCAGGCGGCTGAAGATGTTGCTGTAGGCCTGATACATGACCTGGTAGGTCTCCTCCAGCGAAGCCTTGCTGGTATGGAAGGAATAGGCATCCTTCATGACGAACTCGCGCGCGCGCATGACGCCGAAACGCGGCCGGATTTCGTCGCGGAACTTGACCTGAATCTGGTAGAAATTGAGCGGCAGCTGCTTGTAGGAGCTAATCTCGCGTCGCGCGATGTCGGTGATCACTTCCTCATGCGTGGCACCGAAACAGAAATCGCGGTCATGCCTGTCCCTGATCTTGAGCATCTGCGGGCCGAACACTTCCCAGCGGCCGCTTTCCTGCCACAGCTCGGCAGGCTGCACCGCCGGCATCAGCAGTTCCAGCGCACC
>DASTRT010000304.1:0-6078 GCA_035761085.1 Methylophilaceae bacterium | reverse complement strand
GTACTCGTCCCAGCTCTTGCTGCGCAGATTCTCGGTCGGGTAATTCACCGACTCCACCTTTTCGACGGCGAAGGGATTGACCTTGCCGGTTGGGTGACTGCCGGCGCTGTAGGCGCGGAAGCGCCCTTGCCCCATCGTGTTGATGAGAGCTTCGGCCATGATGCTGCGCGCCGAATTGCCGGTGCAGAGGATGAGGACGTTATAGATTCTTTCGGTCATGATGTTTCGCTTTCTGGTAGTGGCTGGGGAGCAATGGCGATGGATGAAAGATCGGTGGCCTCGTCGATGACGTGGCCGGCCGCTTTCCGTTCGGAATAGCGGTCTGTCAGTGCTTCACGGTGCGGCCGTACCAGCGCCGTGAAGCGCACCAGTTCTTCCATCACATCGGCTATTCGGTCGTAGTACGGCGAGGGCTTCATGCGGCCCGCCGCGTCGAACTCTTGGAACGCTTTGGCGATACTCGACTGGTTCGGAATGGTGAACATTCGCATCCAGCGGCCGAGCAGACGCAAGGTGTTCACGGCGTTGAAGCTCTGCGAGCCGCCGGATACCTGCATCACGGCCAGGGTGCGGCCTTGGGTCGGCCGGATGCCGGCCATTTCAAGCGGCAGATGGTCAATCTGCGCCTTCATGACACTGGTAATCTGACCGTGGCGTTCCGGGCTGCACCAGACTTGTCCCTCTGACCACTCGGACAGGGCGCGCAGCTCCTTGACGGCCGGGTGATCGTCGCTTTGCACTTGATCGGGCAACGGCAAATCGGACGGGTCGAAGATGCGTGTTTCTGCGCCAAAGAATTGCAGCAGCCGGGCCGCTTCCTCGACGGCCAGCCGTGAGAACGAGCGGGCGCGCAGCGAGCCATACAGCAGCAGGATACGCACCGGCGGGGCGTCGGGTGCCAGCCCGAGCGCCGGGCGCTCGATGGCAAAGGATTTGTCCAAAGCGGGCAAAGAATCGGGGTCGGAAAGATGGCGAAGTCTCATGCCAACACCTTCCCGGCTTCCGTGGTGCAAGACAGGTTGCACACCTGGCCGCCGCAGCAGTTTTCCGTGAGAAAGGCCACCAGGTTAGTGGCCGTCGAAAAGTTCGCCTCGTAGATCACAAATCGGCCTTCTTGCCGCGACGTGACCATGCCGGCGTGTGCCAGCTCTTTCAGGTGGAAGGATAGCGAAGACGGCGGGATGCCGGCCGCTTCGCTGATTTTTCCGGCGGCCATGCCGGCGGGGCCGGCCTGGACGAGAAGCCGGAACACCGCGAGGCGCGATTCTTGAGCGATGGCCGCCAGGGCGGCTACAGCATTTATCGTTTCCATGTTTCAATAATAGTCGAAATATGGAGTGTGCTCAATAGCTCATTTAAGCTGTAAAAATGAGCTAGGCGCATTTAGATCGATATGTGATAAATTGGCCTGCCAGTTTAAGATGGGTGCATTTGAGTATGCCCAAAGGAGCCCGCAAGTATGCGCAGGACGAAGCCAGTAGCCGCGCCGATGGTGGCGCGGGTCTATCTGCGCGTCAGCACCGACGCGCAGGACTTGGAACGCCAAGAGGCGATCACTACGGCCGCGAAGGCCGCCGGCTACTACGTCGCCGGCATCTACCGTGAGAAGGCATCCGGCGCACGCGCCGACCGGCCTGAGCTGCTGCGCATGATCGGCGACCTACAGCCCGGCGAGGTGGTCATTGCCGAGAAGATCGACCGCATCAGCCGCCTACCTTTGCCCGAGGCCGAGCGCCTGGTGGCCTCGATACAGGCCAAAGGCGCACGCCTGGCCGTCCCTGGCGTGGTCGATCTATCCGACCTGGCGGCCGAGGCCCAGGGCGTCGCCAAGATCGTGCTGGAAGCCGTGCAGATCATGCTTTTTCGCCTGGCCTTGCAGATGGCCCGCGACGACTACGAGGACAGGCGCGAACGCCAGCGCCAAGGCATTGAGTTGGCCCGCCAGGCCGGGCGGTACAAGGGCCGCCGTGCTGATCCGAAGCGCCGCGCCCAAGTTGTCGCGCTGCGCAAGTCCGGCTACAGCATCAACAAGACCGCCGAGCTGGCCGGGTACAGTGCGGCCCAGGTGAAACGGATATGGGCCGAGGTCAGCCAGGCCGAAGCGAAGCAGCACGGCGCGTTCGTGGAGGACGCATTGACGGAAGCCGATGCCCTGGCCGCTGTCGGCCAGGATGAGCGCCAGGAGGAAAGGGCATGAAGAAGCCGAACCAAGACGACGAGCCGTTTTTCATCACCGAGGAGATTGCGGCCGAAATGATCGCCGGCGGCTATGAGTTCGAGCTGCCGCCCATTCCTTGCACCATCCGCCTACGCGACGTGCTGGAGCGCATGACCGATGCTGAGCTAGCATTGCAGCCGGGCGAGATCGCCGACCAGGAGCGTGAACGCTGCCGGCGCAAGCCGTGTTCAACCTCATGATCTGGTCATGGTATTTTTCATGGCACTGAGCCTGATAGTTCTTGCAAATTGTTGTCACTAAAGGGTTTTGTGTGCTTGTTTACAATCGAGTGGGAGTGACGGGCACTGGCTGGCAATGTCTAGCAACGGCAGGCATTTCGGCTGAGGGTAAAAGAACTTTCCGCTAAGCGATAGACTGTATGTAAACACAGTATTGCAAGGACGCGGAACATGCCTCATGTGGCGGCCAGGACGGCCAGCCGGGATCGGGATACTGGTCGTTACCAGAGCCACCGACCCGAGCAAACCCTTCTCTATCAGATCGTTGACGAGTATTACCCGGCATTCGCTGCGCTTATGGCAGAGCAGGGAAAGGAATTGCCGGGCTATGTGCAACGGGAATTTGAAGAATTTCTCCAATGCGGGCGGCTGGAGCATGGCTTTCTACGGGTTCGCTGCGAGTCTTGCCACGCCGAGCACCTGGTCGCTTTCAGCTGTAAGCGTCGCGGTTTCTGCCCGAGCTGTGGGGCGCGGCGGATGGCCGAAAGTGCCGCCTTGCTGGTTGATGAAGTACTGCCTGAACAACCCATGCGTCAGTGGGTGTTGAGCTTCCCGTTTCAGCTGCGTTTCCTGTTTGCCAGCCGGCCCGAGATCATGGGGTGGGTGCTGGGCATCGTTTACCGCGTCATTGCCACGCACCTGGTCAAGAAAGCGGGCCATACCCACCAAGTGGCCAAGACGGGCGCGGTCACCCTGATCCAGCGTTTTGGATCGGCGCTCAATCTGAATGTTCACTTCCACATGCTGTTTCTCGACGGTGTGTATGTCGAGCAATCCCACGGCTCAGCGCGTTTCCGCTGGGTCAAGGCGCCGACCAGCCCAGAGCTCACCCAGCTGACGCACACCATCGCCCACCGGGTGGGTCGCTATCTGGAACGGCAAGGCCTGCTGGAACGGGATGTCGAAAACAGCTATCTGGCCTCGGATGCGGTGGATGACGACCCGATGACACCCCTGCTGGGGCACTCGATCACTTACCGTATCGCTGTCGGTTCACAGGCGGGGCGAAAGGTGTTCACTTTGCAAACTCTGCCGACCAGTGGTGATCCGTTCGGTGACGGGATTGGCAAGGTAGCCGGGTCCAGCCTGCACGCCGGCGTGGCGGCCAGGGCCGATGAACGCAAGAAGCTCGAACGGCTGTGCCGGTACATCAGCCGCCCGGCGGTATCCGAGAAGCGGCTGTCGTTAACACGAGGCGGCAACGTGCGCTACCAGCTCAAGACGCCGTACCGGGACGGCACCACGCACGTCATTTTCGAACCATTGGATTTCATTGCAAGGCTGGCCGCCCTGGTACCGAAGCCCAGAGTCAACCTAACCCGCTTCCACGGGGTGTTCGCACCCAACAGTCGGCACCGGGCGTTGGTCACGCCGGCAAAACGGGGCAGGGGCAACAAGGTCAGGGTGGCTGATGAACCGGCAACACCAGCACAACGGCGAGCGTCGATGACATGGGCGCAACGGCTCAAGCGTGTTTTCAATATCGACATCGAGACCTGCAGCGGCTGCGGCGGCGCCATGAAAGTCATCGCCTGCATTGAAGACCCTATAGTGATCAAGCAGATCCTTGATCACCTGAAGCACAAAGCCGAAACCAGCGGGACCAGGGCGTTACCCGAAAGCCGGGCGCCACCGGCTGAGCTGCTCCTGGGTCTGTTTGACTGACGAGCCTGAAGGCCAACGATACCAATCAAAATGCTGCGTTCACAGCGCCGCGGCAGGGATCCGCCGTGCTGGTTGTCGGAAAAGGAGCCGCTAGTGGGAAAGAGGAGGGTAAATTTTCAGCGTTGCTGGCTCCCCGTCAGCCGGATTGGGTTGCATCGCAGGGGTGTCGAAAGAGTCAACTGCGGTCCAAAGCTGTTGGACTTGGGTGAAAAGGGCGTTTATTCTTCCTATACGTTGTCGGCAGCGGGCCAAAAAGGAATACGTCCATGCCCATCGAGGTGAAACCGGCTGTGAGCGCGGGTTCAAGCATATAGCCCGACAGGCGCGTATCCTTGCCGATCACGACACGATGGCGGTGGTCACCGCGACGAAAGACACGGCCAGCCGCCATGCCGACGCGCAAGGCGGTTTCCGCCGTCATCGCGCCTTCGTTGGCTTTGCCACGAATACCGTCTGTGCCGAAATATTTGCGCACCATAAGGTCGATTATCCTGTCGTCGGGTCGCCCTCAAAGGGGACATGCCTGCTGAACCGCGAATATAGAGAAATATCCCGAATGTGCAGTTAACGAATTCTTGCGGTTTCTTTCAGCGCCGCCAATACCGCCAGCCCGTCGCGCAAGGGGCGCGGCTCGTGTGTGCGGATGAAGTCAGCTCCACCTGCGGCGGCGGCAAGCTCTGCAGCGAGTGTCGCGGCCCCGACATCCCCCGGACCACGGCCTGTGAGCGCGCGCAGAAAGGATTTGCGCGAAACAGACAGAAGCACCGGCAAATCGAAGCGCAGCCGCAATTCATCGAACCGCGCCAGCACCGAGAGCGAGGTTTCGGGAGCAGCCCCCAGAAAAAACCCCATGCCGGGATCAAGGACAAGGCGGTTGCGTTTGATACCGGCACCCGTCAGCGCCGCGATGCGCGCGTCAAAGAACGCCGCAATGTGATCCATGATGTCGCCAGCGGGTGCCTCGCGCCGATCTGCCTGCCCGTCTTGCACCGAATGCATAACGACGAGTTTGGCAGATGATTTCGCCAATTGCGGATAGAACGCAGCGTCTGGAAAACCGCGAATATCATTGAGATAGGCCACACCACGCGACAAGGCATAGGCTTGCGTCGCGGGTTGATAACTGTCGAGCGAGACGGGAATGCCATCTGCCTTGAGCGCGTCCAGCACCGGCGCGATACGCGCGATTTCTGTGTCGGACGAAACAGGCGCGGCGTCGGGATTGCTGGATGCCGGACCGAGGTCGATCACATCTGCCCCCTCGGCCATCAGCTTACGCGCCTGCGCAATGGCTGCGTCTGGCGCCAGATACCGGCCTCCATCGGAGAAACTGTCCGAGGTTATGTTGACGATGCCGAAAATGATGAGCGATTTATTCATGGGGGCTTCTATAATAATAATAATCGAGCATGAGTCTCATACGGATGCTCGGGTCGAAAGGGAATCCCCAGGCGAGTAACCTGTTTGCGGTGATCCATTAGCTGCAGGAGCAGAAGAGCATACATCTGGAAGCAAAGCCAGGAAAGCGGCCTATGGAGCTGTGCGGCAGCGCTCAGTAGGCAATTTTTCAAAATATTGTTAAGCCTTTTCTGAGCATGGTATTTTTCATGGTATTACCAATTAGCAGGAAAATAAGCCATTGAATATAAAAGATAAAAATGTCTTGTTTACAATAGAGTGGGGAATGAACGACCTGCTCGCGCACCACTGGTTCGCAGGTCGTTCATTGCCCCGTCGAATAGACGGGGCCGGGTGCAAGCGACCGTTTGCGCGCCACTGGCGCGCGGTCGCTTCATTGCCCCGCCGAACAGGAGGGGCCGGTGCGGGCGGGGCGCCTTGCCGCCACGAACCGTTCTCCAGTCCATCCGCATCCACCACATCGAACGCCTGATGACCGACCTGCACGCCACCGACGAGCGCTGGATGCGCCACGCGCTGGCGCTGGCCGCGCGCGCC
>DASTRT010000303.1:0-6723 GCA_035761085.1 Methylophilaceae bacterium | reverse complement strand
CCGGCATATTTTCCGAACGTGATTACGCACGGGAAGTTGTACTCAAAGGCAGGACATCAAAGACCTCCACTGTCAGTGAAGTGATGTCCACCAAGCTGATTACAGTGACCCCGGACCACACCGTGGAGGAATGCATGAACCTCATGTCGGGCAAGCGCATTCGCCACCTGCCCGTGCTGGATAATGGCAAGGTCGTGGGTATCCTCTCCATCGGCGATCTGGTGGAGGAAACCATCGCCTATCAGCGCTTCCTGATCAGACAGCTGGAAAGCTACATCCAGGGCTGAGCCAGCTGACACAGTCGGCGATCATTCGCCGATGATCTTGACCAGCACGCGCTTGCGGCGACGGCCGTCGAATTCGCCGTAAAAAATCTGTTCCCACGGGCCGAAATCCAGCTGGCCGTCGGTAATCGCCACTACCACCTCGCGTCCCATCACCTGCCGCTTCATGTGAGCATCGGCATTGTCCTCACCGGTATCGTTGTGACGATAGCTGCTGACTGGTTCATGCGGCGCCAGGCGTTCCAGCCACTGGGTGTAGTCGTGATGCAGGCCGGACTCGTCATCGTTGATGAACACGCTGGCCGTGATGTGCATGGCGTTGACCAGGACGAAGCCTTCCCGCACACCGCTTTCGCGCAAGCATTCGCGCACCTGCGGAGTGATGTTGATGAAAGCCACACGGGTTGGGGGATTGAACCAGAGTTCCTTGCGATAACTTTTCATGGGGCATCCTCGAGAGATCGTGTTGGGGATGCCCGGATTATACCGCGCGCAAGGTCACGGCATAACCCGTGGCAGTCCGGATGCTACTGGCATTTGTCCATATCGACCGTCTCGATCTCCTCGACGATGCCATCATCCATCTCGACCTCGACACAGGCACCCGCCACCATGGGCCCGGCTTTCTCCTCCAGCTCCGCCGCAGCCGTTACATCCAGCTTGCGGCCGTCAATGACCCATTCCCCGACCTTGTCAGCCGGACGGCTTTCCACTTTACCCTTGAAACTGTCGTCTGCCTGCCCGACTGCAGGCAGGGTAAGCGCAAGGGCTGAAAGACATACGAACAACAAATGCTTCATGATTTTCTCCTGAGGCAAATTAGACAGTGGCATCATGGCTCTGCCCCAGCTTGGCCATCTATGCGGAAACGTACATCAGTCCAGCCCCGGCACCAGCACGGCCGCGCCATTGAATTTTCCTGCCCGCAGATCGGCCAGCGCCTCATTGGCTCGGTTCAAGGGGTAAGCCACTGTATGCGTGGCTACATGGGCTTTCGATGCCAGGGAAAGGAACTCCTCGCCGTCCGCGCGCGTAAGGTTGGCGACGCTGCGCAGTACGCGCTCACTCCATAGCAGATCATAGGAAAAACTCGGAATATCGCTCATGTGGATACCGGCACAGACCACAGTCGCCCCCTTGGCGCTGGCCTGCAGTGCAGCCGGCACCAGTGCGCCCACCGGTGCGAAGATCAGTGCCGCCTCCAGCAGTTGCGGCGGCGTCTCGGCAGAAGATCCAGCCCACACAGCGCCAAGGGACCGCGCAAATTGTTGCGCAGCGTGGTCGTTCTCCCGCGTGAAGGCATACACTTCGCGTCCTTCGTATCGGGCCAGTTGCGTCACGATATGCGCGGCTGCGCCGAAGCCGTAAATGCCCAGCCGCTGGCCGTAGCCCGCGAGCTTGAGCGCACGATAGCCAATCAATCCCGCGCATAGCAGCGGTGCCGCCTGGACGGCATCCAAGCTCTTGTCCATGGGAAAACAGTAGCGCTGATCGGCCACTGTCATTTCGGCATAACCGCCGTTGATCTGGTAGCCGGTAAACCTCGCCTCATCGCACAGGTTTTCGCGCTCGCTATCACAATACGCGCACTCGCCACACGTCCATCCCAGCCACGGTACGCCTACACGGTCACCAATGGAAAACCGGTTAACGCGGCTGCCCTTGCCGATCACTTCCCCTACAATTTCGTGGCCGGGAATCAGCGGCAGTACGGGATCCGCCAGCTCGCCGTCGATGACATGCAGATCCGTCCGGCAGACACCGCAGGCCAGCACGCGCAGCAGTACCTGCTCCACGCTCGGCACAGGATCAGGCACCTCGGTGTACACCAACGGCTCGCCGGGCCGCTCCAGCAGCATGGCTTTCATGGCAATACCTCCTGCCTCGGATGATTGAGTCTATCCAGCATGCCAATGATAAAACTGTCGTTTGACCCACTCTACGATCAGTAGGTAGGCAGCCACCATGCCCAGCAACGCGACAAGGAAGCCGGACGGGGGTGGTGTCAGCTGGAAATAGGCGCCCAGCGGGCAATAAGGCAGCAGCAAGGCCAGCGCGACGAGCAGGACAGATGATACGATCAGCCGAGTGTCTGGCCGGCTTTTCAACGGGTTGCGCCGGGTGCGGATCACGAATATCACGAGAATCTGCGTGGCGATGGATTCAACGAACCAGCCGGTACGGAACAAGGTTTCCGAAGCGTGCAGCACCGTGAGCATGAGATAGAAGGTGAGGAAATCGAACAGCGAGCTCACCGGACCCAGCACCAGCATGAAATTGCGGATGAAGCGCATATCCCACTTACGGGGCCGGCTCAGGTACTCCGGATCCACGCGGTCGAAAGGCAGGGCGACTTCGGACAGGTCGTAGAGCAGGTTGTTGAGCAGTATCTGCAGGGGCAGCATGGGCAGGAACGGCAGAAAAAGCGAAGCGCCGGCCATGCTCGCCATGTTGCCGAAGTTGGAGCTGGTGCCCATCATGACGTACTTCATGATGTTGCCCTGGGTTCTGCGCCCTTCCACCACGCCTTCATGCAGCACATTGAGGTCGTGCCGCAGCAGGATCAATTCGGCAGCCTCCTTGGCGACATCAGCGGCGGTATCCACGGAAATGCTCACATCTGCCACATGCAGGGCGGAAGCATCGTTGATGCCGTCACCCAAGTAGCCTACGGTATGGCCGCGCTGCCTCAGCGCCAGCAGCACCCGGCTCTTGAGCCCGGGCGTGACGCGGCAGAACAGATTCACACTGTCCACGCTGGCCTGCAGCGCAGTATCGTCCATCTGGGCAATCTGGCTGCCGGTCACGATACCGCGCACTTCGAGCCCGAGCTGCGCGCAGAGGTGCGCAGTGACCTGCTCGTTATCCCCGGTCACTACCTTGATATCGATGCCGCTATGCTTGAGCTGCCGTAAGGCCTCCGCGGCATCCGCCTTGGGCGGGTCGAGAAACGCGGCAAAGCCAGCGAAGACCAGCTCGCTTTCATCGCCCACCAGCGCCTGGCTGCGCTCGGGCTCCACCTGGCGCCAAGCTATGCCCAGCACGCGAAAGCCCTGGCGCGCCAGTGCAAGCGCCTGTTCACCCAATGCCGCCTTTCTCCCGGCATCGACTGCTGCAGTCTTGCCCAGACTGAGCTCATAATGAGTACAGAGCCGCAGCACATCTTCGGGCGCGCCTTTCACCACCAGAAAGCGTGAGGCCTCGTGCTGCAGCAGCACCGATACACGACGGCGCTCGAAATCGAATGGCACTTCATCAATCTTGCGCCAGCCACTGACGTCGAGCGCCTGATGGTTGAGGATGGCTTCATCCAGCGGGCTTTTGAGACCGGTTTCGAAATAGCTGTTGAGGTAAGCCCATAGCAATACCTGCTCGCTTTCATTGCCGGCAGCGTCAAGATGCCTCTCCAGCCGGATACGCGCCTCGGTGAGAGTGCCGGTCTTGTCGGTACACAGTACATCCATTGCTCCCAGGTTATGAATGGCAGCCAGACGTTTGACGATGACATGGCGTCGGCTCATGCGCAGCGCGCCGCGCGACAGTGTCACGGTAACGACCATGGGCAGCAGCTCGGGGGTCAACCCGACTGCCAGCGCCAGGGCAAACATGAAGGTTTCCAGTCCGGGGCGATGATGCAGCAAGTTGACGAACAGCACGAAGATCACCAGGAAAAAGGTCAGGCGCACGATCAGCATGCCGAACTGGTAGGTGCTCTTTTCGAAAGCGGTAGGTGGCGGAGCTCGCCGCAATGACCCGGCCAGGCCACCCAACACCGTACGGCTGCCGGTAACGCAGATCAATACGCGGGCGGAGCCGCTGATGACAGTGCTGCCGGCAAATAACGCGTTGGCTGCTTCGCTGTAATCGCTGGCCGGCTGCTGCAATTCTCCCGCGTGCTTCTCCACTGGATAAGCCTCGCCGGTCAGCAGCGCCTGGTTCACGAAAAAATCGTCCGCCTCGATAATGCGGCCGTCGGCAGGCACCAGATCTCCTGCCCGCAGGAGCACGACATCGCCGGGCACCAGCTGTTCAACATGGATATCGGCCAGTACGCAATCACGAAATACCGAGGCGCGCACGGCGACCGAGCGGCGTAATGCATCTGCTGTCTGCTCGGCACGATACTCCTGGAAGAAATCCAGGCTGACGCTGAGGATCACCATGAAAATCAGCATGGAAAAACTGACCAGATCGGCGGTGAAAGCGGAGATCAGGCTGGCAGCCAGCAGAAGCAGCACCAGTGGGCTTTTGAAGCGGGACAGGAACTGAAGCAAAAGTGGTCGTTGAAACCTGGGTTCGACAATATTCGGCCCACAGCTGACAAGTCGGCCGCTCACCGATTTTTGCGGCAACCCCTGAACCGTCGATTCAAGTTTCTGCAGCAACCCTGGCAGGGGTGTCTGCCACCACTGCCCTGAAAGATTGAATGAAAAATCAGGCAATTGGATTCCCCGGCAATGCCGTGCAATGGAAATCTAGCACAGCTGGATCATGCCGGCGAAAAGCCGTATCGGCTTGACCTAAATCAAACTAATGCTGTCAACCCATGGATAGGATGTCATTAACCTTGTTGATAGGGAGTCAACGCCATGCATTCTTTGCTGCTGACCGTTGATGGTTCTCGCGCCGCCTCCAACGCCGTCAAGCACGTGGTTAACTTGCTGCATAACGGCTATTCCGCCCATGTGCATGTGCTGCATGTGCTGCCCATCGTGTTTCCGGTAAGCGATTTCGAATTTCCCGACTATGCGCTTATTGAAAAAGCCCAGAAGCAGCAGGCCAAACATATTCTCGATGCCGCCTGCAAACTGCTGGAACAGGCAGGTATCGAACATACCCGCCATGTGGAAAGCGGCCTGGTTTCGCAAACGATCGTGAACTTCGCCAACAAGCAACATTGCGAACAGATCATCATGGGCACCCGCGGCATGAGCACCTTTGGCAACTGGATGCTAGGCTCGACCGCGAACCAGGTGGCTCATCTGGCCAATATGCCGGTTACCCTGGTCAAGTGATGTAGAGTAAATACAGACCCTGGTGTCTCAAGCCTCATGAACGTCCACAGCATCACCAGCTCTATCAGCATTCCGGCTGGGAATGTCGAACTCGTCGGCGACCTGACACTGCCGCCAAGAACGGAAGGCATCGTGCTGTTTGTCCATGGCAGCGGCAGCAGCCGGCACAGCTCGCGTAACAAGTATGTAGCCCGTGTGCTGCAGGAGGCAGGCATAGGCACACTGTTGTTCGATCTGCTGACCGAAGAGGAAGAAGCTGTTGACCTGCAGACACGCCATTTGCGCTTCGACATCGGCTTGCTGGCCGAGCGGTTGATGCTGGTTACACAATGGGTAATGCATGCTCCGCAGACAGGCAATCTCAGGATCGGCTATTTCGGTGCCAGCACGGGCGGCGGAGCAGCCCTGGTTGCCGCAGCTGCGCTTGGCAGCCAGGTCAGCGCGGTCGTTTCACGTGGTGGCAGGCCGGATCTGGCAGGAGAAGCACTGGGTCGGGTGGAGACCCCTACCCTACTGATTGTCGGCGGTTGGGATGGTCCGGTGATCGATATGAACCGCGACGCTTATGCCCAGCTTGGCTGTGAAAAAGTTCTGGAAATCATCCCTGCCGCCTCGCATCTGTTTGAAGAGCCGGGCAAGCTGGAGGAAGTAGCGAAGCTCTCCGCCCTCTGGTTCAGCCGTTACCTCAAAAAACCGGCCGACAGCGGCCAGGTCGAACACCGTCCCTGATTGCTCAGGCGGCCTTGAGTGCCTTGAGGGCGGTATCGGCAATCTGTGCCTCTTCATTGGCGTCGCTGAGACTGCTGTTTTCCGGTTGCATGTTGAATACCACAATGACTTTCACGTGCTCGGGCAGGCGGTTACGGCTCGTGCCTATCATGCATAAGGGGTCCGGCTGGTAGATCAGCGGACATTCGGGCTCATACTTCCCTGCGCGCATGAATGTACTGGTATTCTGGCTCACGCAGTTGACGCAATGGTGGGCCACCACACGCAGATCCTCCAGTAAAGACCCCAGCGGCCACAGATGCTCCAGCCAATCCAGCACCCAATCGGTCGCGTCCTTGAGATCCTTGACCAGAATATTGACAGCCCCTTTGGCACGGTCATTGCACCACTCGAAGGTGGAACTGCCGCCGATATTCTTGATCTTGCCGCACATGATGGACTTGAGCTCACCAGTCTCGCACTTATCGAAGAGCTCGAACTTGAGCGTTGACCTGTCCGTGTTGAATACCAGTATGGAAAAAGAAGGCATGGCTAGACCATCAATTCGAAAAATTTTTCTTAAAATTGAGTGTCATATGTGTTTAAGCTGGTGTTTTTTGAGTAACATACCCATTAGGGGAATTAGGCGGGTTCATGTTGGACCTTCTGCCACAAAAGCAATTGATTTGGGTCAAATAAACGTGAATCTGCAGTCA
>DASTRT010000302.1:0-9275 GCA_035761085.1 Methylophilaceae bacterium | reverse complement strand
CACGCCTTCGTTGATTTCCATGAGTTCTGGTGAACCGGTATTGAATGTCAGCGAGCTCGGAAAAATCACGCCGACGGTACAGCGCGTGCCATTGGGGAACAGCACGGTGTGGCTCACGCACTTGCCGTCAAAGTAGACGTTGGCTTTTTTCTTGACGCTGACATTATCGAATTGGGCCACGTTATTTCTTCCTGTTTCTGAGGTTGGCAGCAATCCGCATGCGCAACGCATTTAACTTGATAAAACCACCCGCATCCTTCTGGTCGTAGGCGCCGGCATCATCTTCAAAGGTGGCGATCGTTGGATCGAACAGCGAATTCGTATCGGAATCACGGCCAACCACAATAACATTGCCCTTGTAGAGCTTGAGTCGCACCAAGCCATTGACACTGGCCTGCGTATGGTCGATCAGTGTCTGTAGCGCAACCCGCTCCGGGCTCCACCAGTAGCCGTTGTAGATCATGCTGGCATAGCGCGGCATCAAATCATCCTTCAAATGCGCGACTTCGCGATCCAGCGTCAGCGATTCAATGGCGCGATGCGCCTTGAGCATAATGGTGCCGCCCGGCGTTTCATAACAGCCGCGCGATTTCATGCCGACGTAACGGTTTTCCACCAGATCCAGCCGACCGACACCATGTTTGCCGCCGATGCGGTTCAGCTCGGCCAGCAGCAAATGCGGCGCCATTTTCTTGCCGTTCAGGGCAACCGGGTCGCCGTGGGCATACTCGATATCGATGTACTCGGCCTCATCAGGCGCCTCTTCCGGTGATACGGTCCAGCGCCACATGCTCTCTTCCGGCTCGGCATCCGGGTTCTCCAGATGGCGGCCCTCGTAGGAAATGTGCAGCAAATTGGCATCCATGGAATATGGACTGCCGCCCAGCCGGTGCTTCATCTCGATGGCGATGCCGTGCTTTTCGGCATAGGCCAGCAGTTTTTCGCGGGACAGCAGATCCCACTCACGCCAGGGCGCGATAACCTTGATATTGGGGTTGAGTGCGTAAGCGCCCAGCTCAAAACGTACCTGGTCGTTACCCTTGCCGGTGGCCCCATGGGAAATGGCATCGGCTCTGGTTTCTTCTGCAATCTCGATGAGGCGCTTGGCGATCAGCGGCCGGGCGATCGAAGTCCCCAGCAGGTACTCGCCCTCATAGACGGTATTGGCGCGGAACATGGGGAACACGAAATCCCGTACGAACTCTTCGCGCAGGTCATCGATGTAGATTTCCTTTACACCGGCCTTTTTCGCCTTTTCGCGCGCCGGTTCCAGTTCCTCGCCTTGGCCGATGTCGGCGGTAAAGGTCACCACCTCGCAGCGGTATTCATCCTGCAACCACTTGAGGATTACCGAGGTGTCGAGCCCCCCTGAATAGGCCAGCACCACTTTCTTGATATCGCTCATTCCACTTTCCCTAAAATTATTCTTTACCGCTCGAAAACCATGGCCTTCAATCAATGAATAACTCGAATGCCACCAAAAAGCTCACAAACACCATGATCGCCATCCCCAGCAGGAACAATCTATCGGCATAACGCTCGATATGCTGCAGGCGATTACCATGCCGGATGGACCAGTACGACAACAAGGTACTGGCCATGAAGGCCAGGCTGTCGATCGCCAGCAGTTTGTCTGCCCAGCCCGAAATTGCCTTGTCTGGTGCCAGCTGAATCACGGATATAACCGTGACGCACACGCCGACCATGGTCGAGGCTACCGGCAACAGGCGATGGGAAAGGCTATCCTGCTCCATGCTGCGGCTTAAGCAGCGACCTTGCCCAACACCAGGTATTCCATCAGCGCCTTTTGCGTATGCAACCTGTTCTCTGCTTCATCCCAGACCACGGATTGCGGGCCGTCAATCACGTCAGCCGACACTTCCTCGCCACGATGGGCAGGAAGGCAATGCATGAACAGCGCGCCCCTGGCTGCTACCGACATCATCTCGGCATCCACCTGCCAGTCGTGGAAGTCGCGGCGGCGCTCTTCATTTTCTGCCTCAAAACCCATCGAGGTCCACACATCGGTAGTCACCAGATCTGCACCACGCGCCGCTTCCATCGGGTCGGCAAATTCTTCGTAGTGGTCCGTGCCGTAAAGGCCGGCGCGTTCCGGCTCCACTTCATAACCAGGCGGCGTGGAAACATGCACGTTGAAATCGAACACTTCAGCCGCCTGCAGCCAGGTGTTGCAGACATTGTTCGAATCGCCGATCCACGCCACCGTCTTGCCCCTGATCGAGCCTCTATGCTCAATGAATGTATAGATATCCGCCAGTATCTGGCATGGATGGTATTCATTGGTCAGGCCGTTGATCACCGGCACGCGGGAATAGGCAGCGAAACGCTCAATGATCTCCTGCTCGAAGGTGCGGATCATAACGATGTCGCTCATGCGGGAAATCACTTGTGCCGCATCTTCGACAGGCTCACCACGGCCCAGCTGGGAATCCCGCGTATTGAGATAGATGGCGGAACCACCCAGCTGCTGCATGCCGGCTTCAAACGACAGGCGCGTACGCGTACTGGCCTTTTCAAAAATCATGACCAGCGTGCGGTCCGTCAGCGGCCAGTACTGCCTGTAGGCCTTGAACTGCTCCTTGATCCAGCGCGTACGGGCGAAGACGTACTCCAGCTCCTCGAGCGTCAGATCCTTGAGTTGCAGAAAATGTTTTATAGCCATTGTTTTTATGACGCAGCTCTACTGCCCCAGGAATTTCCTGATCAGGGGTGCCAGCGTATCCACCAGCTGCTGCGCTTCTTCCTTGTTGATGATGAGTGGAGGTAACAACCGTACCACAGTCTCAGCCGTCACATTGATCAGCAGGCCGGCAGCGAGTGCCTGGCCGACCAGCTCGCCGCAGGGGCGATCCAGCTCGATGCCGACCATAAGCCCTGCATTGCGGATTCTCAGCACGCCCGGCACACCTTTGAGCGCCGATTGCAGCGCTTCATTGAGCCAGTTACCGAGCTCCTCCGCATGCGCACACAACTTGTCCTGCTCGATCACTTCCAATGTGGCCAGTCCCGCCGTCGTAGCAAGCGGATTGCCACCGAATGTGGAACCATGCTTGCCTGGAGTGAATACCTCCGCAGCCTTTCCGGCAGCCAGGCAGGCCCCGACAGGCACACCCGAGCCCAGGCCCTTGGCCAATGTCAGAACATCGGGAACGATACCGGTATGCTGATAGGCGAAGAAGGTGCCCGTGCGGCCGATGCCGCTTTGCACTTCATCCAGCATTAGCAGCCAGCCATGCTCGTTGCAAATCTCGCGCAGGCCCTGCAAATAAGCAGCCCCATCCTTTGGAATATTGATGCCGCCTTCACCCTGAATCGGCTCAACCAGCACGGCAACCACGTTGGGATGGCGTGAGGCGACCTGCCGTACGGCTTCGAGGTCATCGAACGGCACGCGGACAAAGCCGCTCACCAGCGGTTCGAAACCGGCTTGCACCTTGCGGTTGCCAGTAGCGGACAAGGTTGCCAGCGTCCGGCCGTGGAAAGCCTTTTCCATGACGATGATTTCCGGCATCTCGATATTTTTCTGATGGCCATAAAGGCGTGCCAGCTTGATCGCCGCTTCATTGGCCTCGGCGCCGGAGTTGCAGAAAAAAGCCTTATCCATGTCCGATAGGGCGCACAGCTTGTCGGCAAGGCGCGCCTGTTCGGCAATGCCGTAGATATTGGATACGTGGATCAGCCGGCCGGCCTGCTCGCAAATCGCCGACACCAGCCTGGGATGGGCATGGCCGAGGCCATTTACGGCTACGCCTGCCAATGAATCGAGATAGCGCTTGCCGTTTTCATCCCACAGCCAGACGCCTTCACCCCTGACAAACGTCACGGGCTGCCTCGAATAAGTATTCATCAAATGATCTGTCATAAATTGTTCAGCTAATGATGTATCTGCAAATAATTCAATTGCCAAAACGCAAACGGCGGCATATGCCGCCGTTTGCAGCATGTGCTTCTCTCAGAGGCCGATCAGCGCCTTATGTGTCAAACCGTTTACCATAAAGAAAATCATCGGGATGGAGAGCATGGTATTGGTTCGCGACGCCAGAAAAGCCACTCGTCGCGCCCTGCCTTTTTCCTCATCCGTGGCACTCACCAGCCCCAGAATTTTTTTCTGGTTAGGCCATATCAGCACCCAAACGTTGAACAGCATGATGGTACCCAGCCAGGCACCGATGCCAATGGCCGCAAAAGCCGGATCGAACGTAAAAGCCGCCTTGAAGTTCGGTCCCAGCAGCGCTGCGCCAGCGAGCCAGGTTACCAACGCACTCCAGCGGAACCACAGCAACGCACGAGGCGCCACATACTTGGTGATACCCGCTCCGCCTGGCCCGCCCTGGTCACCAGCTGCAGCAGCGAGTGCTGGCGCCTGCACCAGGTTGAAATAATAGAGGAGGCCAATCCAGGTAATCCCCGCAACGACATGCAGCCAACGGAAAATCGCGGCAATCTGGAATTCCATGGTTATATCCCCGCCAAAATGAAATTTTTGAGGAACACATACAGTACGAGCGTCAGTACCAGCCCCGAAATAACGGTGCCCAAAATCGAATCCAGTGGATTTTTCATTGACAGCCCCTTTTGGTGGAATTCTTAAGCCGCTTCAAGTGTGCGGAGGTTAGCGCAAATCGGTCTATTTAGCAAGAAATGACAATGGTTTGTGGCTTTTTTGGCAAGTCAGTTTGACCGCGGTATTTATGAAAGCCAGGGGAGATTTTGCTTGAAAAAAACTCCCGTTCGGGCAAAATTCCAAGGCTCTGGAATTTACGGCGTGAATCGGCGCCCATGCTCCTCCTTCGTCTGCTTACTGTAATTGGCTTATGGCAACGCTAGCATCCATCACCTCGCTGAAACGCAAATCGGGGCCACAGCTGCCCGTTTCCTGGTATGTCGACCCTGCTATCCATGCACTTGAGGAAAAGATTCTTTTTGCCTCCGCGCCCAGATATGTCGGTCATGAACTGATGGTACCGAATGCAGGTGATTTCCACACCCTGGCATGGATGAACCACGGCAAGACACTGGTCAACAACAAGAACGGCATCGAACTCATCAGCAATGTCTGCCGCCATCGGCAAGCGCTCATGCTCAACGGCAAAGGCAACGCAGAGCATATCGTCTGCCCGCTGCACCGTTGGACCTACAACTTGCAGGGAGAACTGCTGGGTGCGCCGCATTTCAAGGAAAACCCATGCCTCAACCTCAGCAAGACAACGCTGCAGAACTGGAATGGCCTACTGTTCGATAGCTCGCGGGATGTGGGCAAAGACCTGGCGGATCTCGGCAAGCGGGCTGATCTCGATTTCAACGGCTACATGCTGAACCGGGTGATGACCGAGGAATACAACTTCAACTGGAAGACCTTCATCGAGGTGTATCTCGAGGACTATCACGTCGGCCCCTTTCATCCGGGCCTTAACCGTTTTGTTGACTGCGATGATCTCCAGTGGGAATTCGGCAAGTGGTATAGCCTGCAGACAGTCGGAGTCAGCCCTTCCTTTGGCAAGCCCGGTTCGCCGATCTACGACCGCTGGCAAAAGCAGCTGCTTGAGTATTCACAGAACAACCCGCCGAAATCCGGCGCCATCTGGATGGTTTACTACCCGTTCCTCATGGTGGAGTGGTATCCCCACGTGCTGGTCGTTTCGCACCTGATTCCACGCGGTGTCGACGCCTGCACCAATGTGGTCGAATTCTACTATCCCGAAGACATTGCACTGTTCGAACCCGAATTCATCGAAGCGCAACAGGCCGCCTACAACGAGACCGCGATCGAAGACAAGGAAATCTGCGAACGCATGCACGAAGGTCGTCGCGCACTCTTCGCCCAGGGAATTGATGAGCGCGGCCCCTACCAGCACCCAATGGAAACAGGCCTGGAGCATTTCCATCTCTGGATGCGCGAGCAGCTCGAACCCCACCTTTGAGGCTGTTTAGCCAGATACCCCAGGCGAGGCTGAAAAGCCAGTGGACACTGGTCGCCTCGTTCTTTTTCGTGGCCATGTGCGCGCTGGTCGAGTTATGCGCGCAGAGGGCGAAACCTTCACTCCAGACCGCTGGCTGGCCGTCGGTCTGATCATTCTCAGCGGAATCATTAGTGTCCGCACCACCCGGAAATAACAAGATATTGTAGTTGTTGTTTGAAGAATTACTCTTACTGGACAATGGGTTACGACAGGCCTATGCTTATCTTCCCGCGTTAGAAATCGATTAAAGAATTACGCGTCCAGGGGAAAACTAAGATTGTCCTGCCATCGTAAACTGAAGTGGCTCATCCCGGCATTGGCATTGCTGATGCTGTGCGGCTGCGTAGGCGGCCCGCTTGCCCAGCAGCTTGCTTCATCTCTGCTCATGCATGCTGCCGACAAGGCAGTTGCCAGTTCCATTGAGAGCAACCTGCAGGCTCAGGAAGAAGCGGAACGCAACAAGCCATTGGCAGACAAATTGCCGGATGAATACTGGGCTGCTTTTGTGACATCGGGTTTTTCCCAGGTGACTCCAATAGAACAGCCGTTGCCGTCTAAAACCGCATCCACCACCGAAAAGCCGCTGTCTCCGCAAGCCAACCAATTGGTGCGGGTAGAGCTATGGAATCTCATGCTGGGTGAAGAAAAGCAGTCGATACTGGAAAAAGCCCGACTGATGGGCGCGAGTTCGGTGCCGCCCAGGGATCAATGGGCCAAGTGGAAAGTGGCGACGGGTGCCTCAGCCCAGGCGAAGGACAAGCCGCTGGTATTCCTGATACCGCCAGACTTTGGCTCCGTCAGCAGCGGTCAGCAGGCCGTCGTAGAGCTCAAGGGTCAGGGCGAACTCAATATCGCCCGCTACCCCGTCAACTGATCAGGGCTCGATCAAGCCGGAGCGCATGGCAATCAGCGCTATCTCGGCAGAGTTGCTGGCGTTAAGTTTCTGCTTGATGTTGTAGAGGTGTGTACCCACGGTACGCGGGGAAAGGCACAGGGTATCTGCAATCTCGTTGGTGGTCTTGCCCTTGGCCAGCGCCATGAACACCTCGAACTCCCGATCTGAAAGCACATCCACCGGGTTCGTCTCGCCGGAAAGCTGCTGAATCGCCATCTGCTGGGCAACGCTGGCTTCGAGATAGCGCTTGCGGCTAGCCACTGTGCGGATGGCCTTGATCAGCTCCTCCGCCGCGCTGCGCTTGGTCAGATAGCCCATGGCACCGGCATTCAGCACGCGTTTCGGGTGCACCGAATCTTCATGGGCGGAAAGTACCAGGATGCGTGCGGAATTATCCTTGGCCATGATGCGCTCGATGGCTTCCAATCCGCCGATGCCCGGCATGGTGATATCCATGACGATGACATCCGGATGATGCTCCGCATATTGCTTGACTGCCTGCTCGCCGCTCTCGGCCTCGGCAATCACCTTGATGTCGGATGCGGATTCCAGCAGCATCTTGAAACCCATGCGTACCACCGCGTGGTCGTCCACCAGCATGACATTGATCGGGGCGCTCATGCGAGTTGGCTCTTGGGAATGACGATATTGATGGTGGTGCCTTCACTCGGCCTGGAATCCACCTCGAAGGTGCCATGCAGGGCCTGCGTACGCTCGCGCATCCCCAGCAAACCGAAGTGTTTCGTCTGATCTACATTGCAAATATTCATGCCTGCCCCGTTATCCCTGATAGTCAGTTTCAAATCACCGTTTCTTTTTTTGCCAAGACTGATATCGATCTCGCTCGCATTGGCGTGGCGCAAGGCGTTGGTCACCGACTCCTGCACAATGCGATACAGATTGATATTGAGTGTCTCCCCTAGGGAATCGAATTTTCCGGATAAGTTCAACGCAAAACGTACCTCCGGATGCTGCGACTGCCAATCCGACACGCTATCCCGCAATGTCTCCGAAAGCCCGAGATTATCCAGCGAGCCTGGACGCAACTGTCGAATTATATTATGCATGCCGTCATAAATATGATTGGCAGCTGCGACGATCACCTGGGCATTGGCTTCGATATCCGGCATTTTTTCCGCGGTCTTGTTGGCGATGCCAACGGCAAAAGTCTTGATCGCTGTCACGTATTGCCCCAATTCATCATGCAGTTCGCGCGCCAGACTGCGGCGCTCATCCTCGATGTGCTTCTGGATCAGCTGGGTGAGCTTACGGTTTTCTTCCAGTTTGAGCTCAGCCTCTTCCGCATGTTTTTTCTCGGTGATGTCGCGCATGCTGCAGATTTCGCCAATCACCGACTCATTCTTGGGGTCAATCAGCGGAGCAGCAGAAAGCGACACATCTACAAGCCTTCCATCCCGCGTGATGCGCTGTGTATCGTAATGCTCTATGTTGTGCTTGCTGGCGATGGCCGAGAGCTCCTGCTCAACTTCCACCTCGCGGCCTGGCACAGTCAGTAATGAGGAAGACTTGCCGATGATTTCTTCCGGCGCATAGCCGAACATGCGCTGGGCGGCCGGATTCCAGAAGGAGATATTGCCGTTGAGGTCGTGAATCATGATTGCATCCGCCGTCTGCTTGCTGATCAGCGCCAGACGGCGGTTTTCTTCCGTGCTCTCTTGCAGCGACTTGCTCATCTGGTTGAAATTCTGGGCGATGCGGGAGAATTCCGGCAGGCTCGAATTCGGCAACCTCGTCGTGTAGTCGCCCTGTTCCACCTTGTTGATGGCGCTCAGTACGCCTTGCAATGGACGCAGCCAGCGCCCAACCATCCAGTAAACGCTGATGTTGAGCAGCAGAAAGAACCCTATCCCGAGCCATAGCAGATTCCTCACCCTTCCCCAGGCTTCCCGGATGGCACCACCGGGGCTGGAAGTGACCACCAGCGTGCCGAAACGGACGCGCCGGGTCACCAACTCCTGCTTGGGTTCCAGCAGCTCGGTAAACCATTTTGGCGGCTTCTCGGTCGTCTTGAATTTGGATGGCGGCGATTGGTAGAGGAGTTCGCCCTGGATGTCGTAAAGCTTGATATCCGTATTGCGCACATGCCCAAGCGACTGCAGGAAATCGCGCAGCACCAGGTGCGTATAACCCCACTCCGGATTCTGGAACGAGCTGACAATGACCGTATCAAGCAATTGCACACTGACGCGAGTAGCCGCCTCCACACTCTCGCCGATGGAGCTTCGCATGCTGTTGATAATGACAGTGCCTACCGCCGCCATGAACAGCAGCGAAAGCACGGTGATCAACAGGTTGAGGCGGAAGCGAAGGCTCATAGCGAGCCATTTTTGCATATAGTGAAAATACTAGCCACTGCCTGGAAATCAGTTAGGAAAAGA
>DASTRT010000301.1:0-4697 GCA_035761085.1 Methylophilaceae bacterium | reverse complement strand
GTTACCCGTCTGGACGCCTTGAGCAGCCGTCTGGCCGAACTGGCCGGGCTCAAGGAAAAGGATATCAAGGCCACGGTACAGCCGCCCGGGCAAGGTGGCCCCATGGTCAATGCCTACGGTCTGAGTGAGACAGAGCTCAAGCAGGACATCGATGAACTGATGACGCAGGTGGAACAGCGCGGCGATCGGCTTGACCTGCTGGAAAGCATGCTGGTGCAGCAGAGCATGCGCAAGAATACGATGCCTAGCGGCAAGCCGGTCGGCGTTGGCTACAACTCCTCCAGCTACGGCTGGCGCGTGGATCCGTTTACCGGCAAGATGGCTTTTCACGAAGGCCTGGATTTCCCGGCCACCATCGGCGCCCCCATTTATGCTGCTGCCACGGGGATTGTGCGGACTGCCGAGCAAACGCCCGATTATGGTAAACTCATTAAGATAGATCACGGATCCGGCCTTGAGACGCGCTATGCACATGCTTCCGCGCTCCTGGTCAAAGTAGGCGACAGAGTCAAGAAAGGGCAGGTCATCGGTCTGGTGGGTAGCACCGGCCGCTCGACAGGCCCGCATTTGCATTTCGAGGTTCGCCTGAGAGGAACACCGCTGGATCCGCGGAAGTATCTGCAAGGCCGCGTCAAACAGGTAGCAAGCAGGTAGTTTGCGCGTAAGTAGGGCTGCATTAATACCGTTTATCTAACCGATCCAGTCAACTAAGAGGTTTCCGCAGCCGCGGAAAGTTGGTGTTACTCCATGTTATCCACGTTGTTCAAGAAATTCTTCGGTAGCCGTAACGAACGGCTCGTCAAGCAGTACTTCCAGAAGGTCCAGGCCATCAATGCGCTCGAAAGCGCCATGCAGGCGCTCAGTGATGAAGAGCTGCGCGGCAAGACGGCCGAATTCAAGCAGCGCTACCAGAATGGCGAATCGCTCGACAGCCTGCTGCCCGAAGCTTTCGCAGTCGTGCGCGAGGGCGGGCGGCGAGTATTGCAGATGCGCCACTTCGATGTACAGCTGATCGGCGGCATGGTGCTGCATAGCGGCAAGATTGCCGAAATGCGCACGGGTGAAGGCAAGACGCTGGTTGCTACCCTGCCAGCCTATCTGAACGCGCTAACCGGAAATGGCGTGCATGTCGTTACGGTAAACGATTACCTGGCCCGCCGCGACGCCGAGTGGATGGCCCGTCTCTACAATTTCCTGGGGCTGACCGTCGGTATCAATCTGTCGCAGATGCCGCATGAAGAAAAGCAGAAGGCCTACGCTGCCGACATCACCTACGGCACCAATAATGAATTCGGCTTCGACTATCTCCGCGACAATATGGTGTTTTCCAAGGAAGAGCGGGTGCAGCGCAGCCTGAACTATGCGCTGATCGACGAAGTGGACTCCATCCTGATCGACGAAGCGCGTACGCCGCTGATCATTTCCGGCCAGGCCGACGACAGCGTGGACATGTACGTACGCATGAACGGCATCGCTGCCAAGCTCACCCGTCAGAAGGAAGAGGAGGGCGAGGGCGACTACTGGGTGGATGAAAAATCCCATCAGGTGCTGCTGTCAGAAGAAGGCCACGAGCATGCCGAAGCCCTGCTGAACGAAGCTGGCCTGCTGCCCGAGGGCACCAGCCTGTACGATGCTGCCAATATCTCGCTGGTGCATCACATGTACGCCGCGCTCAAGGCGCAGTCGCTTTATCACCGCGATCAGCATTACGTGGTACGGAATGGCGAAGTCACCATCGTCGACGAATTCACTGGCCGCATGATGCCGGGTCGCCGCTGGTCGGACGGCCTGCACCAGGCGGTGGAAGCCAAGGAAGGCGTACCGATCCAGAAGGAAAACCAGACGCTGGCATCCATCACCTTCCAGAACTATTTCCGCATGTATAACAAGCTCTCGGGCATGACCGGCACGGCTGATACCGAGGCTTACGAATTCAATCAGATCTACGGCCTGGAAACGGTCGTCATCCCGACCCATCGCCCGATGGTCCGCAAGGACCAGATGGACAAGGTTTACCGCACCGCCAAGGAAAAGTACAACGCCGTCATCGACGATATCAAGGATTGTCAGAGCCGCGGTCAACCGGTGCTGGTCGGTACCACCTCGATTGAAAACTCCGAACTGATATCCCAGTTGCTGGACAAGGCCAAGCTGCCGCACCAAGTGCTCAACGCCAAGCAGCATGAACGCGAGGCGCAGATCGTCGTGCAGGCCGGCCGTCCCGGCGTCATCACCATCGCCACCAACATGGCGGGCCGCGGTACCGACATCGTGCTGGGAGGTAACCCCGAACCGGAAATCGCCGCGGTGCGCAGTGACGAGAAGCTCTCGGATACTGAAAAGGAACAGCGTATCGAAAAGCTGCGGGAAGACTGGAAACAGCGCCATGAAGCCGTGCTCGCGGCAGGCGGCCTGCACATCATTGGTACTGAGCGCCATGAATCGCGGCGCGTAGATAACCAGTTGCGTGGTCGTTCCGGCCGCCAGGGCGACCCCGGCTCCAGCCGCTTTTACCTGTCGCTGGAAGATCCGCTGCTGCGCATTTTCGCTTCCGACCGCGTTTCCGCCATCATGGAACGCCTCAAGATGCCGGAAGGCGAAGCGATCGAGCACCCATGGGTCACGCGTGCCATTGAAAACGCTCAGCGCAAGGTGGAAGGCCGCAACTTCGATATCCGCAAACAATTGCTGGAATACGATGACGTGTCGAACGACCAGCGCAAGGTGATCTACGAACAGCGTAACGAGCTGCTGGAAGCCGTGGATGTGGGTGAAACCATCATCGCCATGCGCCAGGACGTCATCAACGACACCATCTCGACCTATATTCCTCCCGAGAGCGTGGAAGAACAATGGGACGTGCCGGGGCTGGAGAAGGCGCTGGAGGCCGAATTGGGCCTGGAAATCCCCCTGCAGAAGATGCTGGAGGAAAACCCGGACCTGCACGAGGAAACCCTGCGCGAGCGTATCCAGGAAACTGCCGACAACGTCTACAAGGCCAAGGAAGAGAAGGCCGGTGCCGAGATGATGCGGCAGTTCGAGCGTTCCATCATGCTGCAGAGCCTGGACAACCACTGGCGTGAACACTTGGCGGCGCTGGATCATCTGCGCCAGGGCATCCATCTGCGTTCCTACGCGCAGAAGAATCCCAAGCAGGAATACAAGCGCGAAGCCTTTGAATTATTCGCGGCCTTGCTGGATACCGTAAAGCGTGAAGTCACTCAGGTCACCATGCTGGTGCAGGTGCGTGATCAGGCGGATGTGGACGCCGTCGAGCAGCAGCACAGCGAGCCGGAAAACGTGCAGTACCAGCACGCTGATTTCGACGAAGCGCTAGGCGCCGTTCCCGAACAGGCCGCCGAACCTGCACAGGCCGTGCCGTTTGAACGCATGGGTGCCAAGGTCGGCCGTAACGATCCTTGTCCTTGCGGATCGGGCAAGAAATACAAGCAGTGCCACGGCAAGCTTAGCTAAGCCCTTCGTTTCTTCGCGCATGGCGGCTCATCCGGGCGCCATGCATCCCCCTCTTCAGCTTCACCCTTTTCCCTATGCCGAAGTCTGGCATATGTCTTGCTCATCCCTCATTAAAAGCACCGCCAGCTGAGCCTTGAAAGCCGCTTTGGCGCATATCGGTCAAATCATCTTCGATTGTGCACCAGACTGAAGCGCAACGCCGGCAAGGTGTTCCGAATCATCTTCAACAGGGGTGTTCAATGGAAAAACAACTAGAACTTGTCGACGATCTGCTTTGGCAGAAGCGGGCCATTCATCACGCGCTGTGTGGCATCCTGCCCGAAAGCGATGCCATGAATGCGTTGCAGGTTTGGGCCAGCAGATTTTCCGCCTCTGGTTCCGTTTTCGGCGGGCTAAACCAGTTTGCCCGCGTAGTCTGCGATACCTATGGTTACCCAGGCCGCCAGCATGAACTGGTGCGCGCCATGAACCGTGCTCTCGTCGGCAATCCAAATGAATTGCGGCCATTGCCGTCTCTGAAGCCGGAATCTGCAGGCGATTCCGAGGCATCCGAGGCAGTCAAGACAGAGCCCAGGATGCGCGAGATCGTTATGCTGGATATCGGAGTGGGCACCATCGACCCGGTGGGTGGACAGGCATCCGAAACGCAAAACCGCACACCGGAATTCGACAGCTTCCAGGCCCTGCTGCCCTGTCTGCTCTCCGCCATTGAGCAACACAAGCCGGAGCTGGTGCCGGCAAGCCGCGCCTTTCTCAGGGAGGTGGTCGACAATCTGCCATGGTCGCCTGCCCAGCAACAGCAGGTCCTGGACTTGGTGGAGAAAGGGGAAGCCGTGCAGGTGAGGCCCTATCGCGCAGGGCAGCTCAAGACACTCATGAGCCATCTCGCGGTCTGGCTGCAGGAAAAGCTGGATAAGGAAACAGCCTTGCTCATCATGCGGCAGGGAATCAAGGAGAGCGGCAAGACAGCCGCGGGCATGGCGTATTCGCCCAGGGAGTTCTTCAGCAAGTAAGTGCAACTGTTGCCTGGATAAACATGAAAACAAGGGGGTAGCATGAGTTACGGTCTTAGAAGGGGATTGTTTGTGGCAACGCTGCTGGCGCTCTGCCTGCTTCCATTGAATTCGATGGCGGACACGGTGACAGGGGCGGTTCCAGCGGAAGCGACGACGGATGAAATGCCTGCAGCGCCGGTGGATGCCGTTGAAGCGCAGGGCCCATCG
>DASTRT010000300.1:0-4403 GCA_035761085.1 Methylophilaceae bacterium | reverse complement strand
GGCGGACATGATTTTCCTTAAGTGCGTTGCAAACTGAATGAGCTGGCGCCGAGCGAATGGCGTTTCGCTACTGTAATCCTTTAACGGTTGAGCTTCACTAGCAATAATGCCAGCTTTCGCTGGCATTTATATGCAACATTTCTGGCCATATACCGCTGCGCAAGCGTTGCAGCTCCTGCAAGGCAGAGCTGATTCACTCTCAATTCCCGCGCAAAATAAAAAAGCCTGGATAGACCAGGCTTTTTTAGCTGAATAACGCTCAGGTCTAGCCTGAACGCCAATTCAATGCGTGCTTATTCGACGCGGATATTGGAAGCTTGTGGGCCTTTTGCACCCATCGTTACATCAAAGCTCACGCGCTGATTTTCTTGCAACGACTTGAAGCCGGTGCTTTGAATGGCGGAGAAATGTGCGAAAAGATCGGCACTGCCGTCATCGGGCGTGACAAAACCAAAACCTTTTGCATCGTTGAACCACTTCACTGTACCTGTTGACATGTCTTGAATCCTTTAAAACTCGTTAATAGAGGGGATAGCCCCAGAAAGGCGAAGCTCAAGACTGCAGGAGGGTGAGAGATTAAATCCGGAACTACTGGGAGGTGACCAAACAACTTACGCTTACTTGATATCGCTGCGGCCAGTCTGCGCGCTAATGCCGTAATAAGCAAACTATATTTACAAAGCCGCTTAAAGAAGAGAGAGCATGTAATCCGGTCAGGCTTACGCCTTATGCCCCATAGGGCTAAACCGATGCCTGATTACTGGCTGCCGTAGTACTGTGCCGCCAGGCCGATTTCGGCGGGTGTCATATTGCGTGCGACATTGCGCATTTGCTCGTTGATGTCGTTCTTGCGCGTGCCATTCGCAAAATTCATGAGCTGCGTCCGCAGGTAAGCTTGCGGCTGACCGACCAGATACGGAGCTCCGGCCTTGGTTGCCACTTCACCGTGGCAGGTAACGCAGGCACCGATATTACGCATGGGCGCGCCGTTATCCACGATGGCGGGAGCTTTCACGGCTGGCGTACCGCCATGCCGGATGACGGGAAGAGATGCATAGTACGCGGCCAGATCGCGCATATCCTGATCGCTCAGGCTTTCTACCATGGGCTGCATGATGGCGCTGACGCGATGGCCGGATTTGTAATCGCGCAATTGCTTGTAGATCGCCAGACTGTTCTGCCCTGCCAGGTTGGGGATGGTGCTTTGCGCCAGAGGTAGTTTTCCTTGCGTGCTGTGGCACATGCTGCAACGCAAGGCCAGGGTACCGCCGCGGCCGATGGACTGTTCAGGATTGTCAGCCGACATGGTCTGGGCGGTGACAATGACATTGCTCGGTCGCGCTGGTGGGGTAGTTGGAATCAAGGTCGGGCCAGCCGACAGTGGGGTGCCTGCCGCGCGACAGATGAATGTCCACAGACTCTCTCCCTTTTTCGATTGCGAGTAAGGCATCCAGACAAAGCCGATCAGCATGGCGACGATGGCGACGGCCGCCACCAGCCCTACGCTGCCCCAGAGCCAGGGATTTTTACGGGAGAAGAGGCGTTGCTCGCTCATCTTGCTGCCCCAATCGGCACGACAGGCACAGAGGTCTGCTTCACTGCCAGCAGTTGGCTGATCGGCAACCCGTAGTTGACCACCGTGAGCCCGATCATCAAGGCCAGCCACAGGCCGAAGCTATTGAGGGCGATGGGCAATCGGCTCGGTTCATGCACGGCCTGGCTGAAACGGAACTCGGGCAGTGTGATTTTTTCGGTGAGATGCCCGCGGGCCAGAACCACGACGAACAGGATGCCCGACACCAGCAGCAGGAGACCGCCGAAGAAGGACATGATGACGGCAAAGGCTTCAGGCGCGATGGCCGGATTCGAATAATCGAAATACGCCATACGCCGCGGCATACCGAGGATACCGACCCAGTGCCAGGGGAAAGTCAGCGCCATCATGCCGACGAACCACAGCCAGAGCTGCAGCTTGACCAGGAAGATATCCTTGAGCGCCTTGCCGGTGAGGTGCGGCCACAGATCGTAGGCCAGCGCGAAATACATGATGACGATGGCGCCGCCGAAAATCAGGTGGAAGTGCCCGGTAATCCACTGCGTGTTGTGCACGGTGAAATCGAGCTGGTAGCTCATGTTGATGAGGCCGCCAGCGCCGCCGAAGCCCAGCATGATGAACGAGAAGGCTACGGCGAGCATCATCGGATTGGACCACGGCAGCGCTTTGAGCCAGCCCAACGCGCCCTTGCCGCCGCGCAGCCGCGCGGCAATTTCCACCGAAGCAGTGATGGTGAAGACCGTCAGCAGCGTGGGAATGGAGACCATGCCGGTGAAAACGGCATGCAGGAACTTGAAACCCGCACCCACCTGCGGATCCTGAAACAAATGGTGGATGCCGATCGGCATCGAGAAGACCAGGAACAGGATGAATGCCATGCGGCCCATGGAGTCGCTATAGAGCCGTCCCCCGATGGCCCGCGGCACCAGCGTATAGAAGGCGATGTAGGCCGGCATGAGCCAGAAATAGACGATGGCATGCAGCGTCCAGGAGAAGAATACACGGGCTAAACCGGCGTCGATGGTGGTTTTGAGCCCGAGCGCCGCCGGGATGATCTGGAACAGCAGCTCGATGGCCGCGCCGACGGAAGTCCAGCCCCACAGGTAGGCCGCGGCGACATTAGCGAACATCGGCAGCGGAATGGGGACGCCTGGGTTGGCCTTCTTCCAGGCGTGCAGGTTGATGGACATGAGCGCGACCCAGATCCACGAACCGACGACGACCAGCACGATGCCGATGTAGTAGAAGGGGTTGCCCACCATGGGCGGGTAGAAGGTATAGAGCACCGAGGCGAGCCCCATGGAAACCGGAATCATCGCGGTAAGGGTGCCGACAATGGCCAGGCCTAGCCCGGCCCAGGCCCAGCGGCGGCCGATCAATGGTTGTTTCAGGGAAAGCTCAGAAATCGCGTAACCGAAACCCATGGCGACCAGCGTGGGGAAGACATAGCCCATGGCGGAGCCGTGGGCCGTGACCGAGCGGTAATACAGTTCGGGGTTCTGTATCCAGCTATGCAGTGGGCTGCGGATATACATCTGCCATTCGCCCAGTGCCAGCGCCGCCACGAACGCGATGAAAGCCACCCAGAAATGGGCCAGGATCAGCTTGCGGGTATCTTCATTTAACACAGCTCAGCCTCCTTTCCTTTTCCGCGCGTTTGAAGAACTCCGTCTTGTCCATAACCTGCACATGCGCCCACATGGCGGCATGCCCGACACCGCAGAATTCATGGCAGGGCATCACGTGGTCTGCCGGCTTGGAGAACTGTGTCTTGAAGTTGGCGATGTAGCCCGGCACCAGCATGACATTGACATTGGTCTTGGCGATGTTGAAACCATGCACTACATCCGAGCTGGTGCCACGGAAGGTGATGGGTGTATCGGTCGGAATCAGCAGACATTGCGGCGTGAAGGAATATTGCGAGCCAACCAGCCGCACGGTCACCGAGCCATCCGGCTCGACGGCGCTGCCGAGGTTTTCCTCCATGAATTCACCGGCAAGATGTAGCGTGGAAGGGTCGATGGTTTCCACTCGCGAGGCGGGCATGGTGAGCCAGTGCAAACCCATGTAGGTCATCATGCCGAGCAGCAGCGCGATAATCAGGATGACGACGATGGCCCATCGGGCCTCGGCCTTCTGGGCTACCGCTTCGGCTCGCTGGGACTGAGGTGTATCCAGGCTCATGTCATGCGGCTCCTGTTATGCGCGGGGGACGAAGACGAAGAAATAGAAGGCGAACCAGATGGCGACCACGATGAAAAGCGCGATGCCGGCGAGCGTCAGTGCGCCGCCGGGGCCATTGCTGACGACGGTATCAACGTCTTCCTGCGTTGGCTCACCATTTGTGGGTTCTATGAACATGCGTTACTCCAGAGAGGCCGCCCGTAAGGTGTTGACCTCTTGTGGCGTGACTGGGCTGCCGTGGTTACCCCAAGCGGTACGGATGTAGGTTACCACCGCGGCGATTTCCACATCCGACAGGGACTGGGCGAACGGCGGCATGCCATATGGCATGGGGTTTTTCTTTGTTCCAGGCGGATAGCCGCCATTGAGTACCATGCGGATGGGATTGACCGCGGAAGTCATGACAATGGATTGGTTGTTGGCGAGCGGAGGATAATGCGGAGGTTTGCCGCGACCATCCTCGGCATGGCACGAAGCGCACTTGTCGGCATAGATGCGCTGGCCGTCCGAGAATAACTGCGTTGCATATGCCTGCAATGGCGAAGTATCCGGCTCGACCTCCTGCGACTCGCTGCCCGGCAGGCTCTTGAGGTAGACCGCCATCGCGCGCACGTCCTCGTCAGAAAGATACTGCAGGCTGTTGTAGGTCACCTCGGCCATGGGG
>DASTRT010000299.1:0-3450 GCA_035761085.1 Methylophilaceae bacterium | reverse complement strand
TCGTGCCTGAACTGCTACAGCATGATGCGACGCCGGAAAAGCTGTCCGAGACCATGCTTAACATGCTGAACGACAAAGCGGAATGCCGGAAGATCCGCAGTGAATTCACGCGTATGCATAAAAGCCTGCGCCAGAATGCCGAGGAAAAGGCCGCACAAGCGGTTTTGGCCTATCTATGACAATACGCGGATTGAAGCTTGTGTGCGGCGTGGATGAGGCTGGTCGCGGGCCACTAGCGGGGCCAGTTTATGCCGCAGCTGTGATTCTCGACCCCAAGCGTCCCATTAGCGGGCTCGCCGATTCCAAGGTGCTGAGCGAGAAGAAGCGCCTGAGCCTGAGTGTAAATATCAAGCAACACGCACTCGCCTGGGCCATAGCCAGCAGCAGCGTAGAGGAAATCGACCATATCAATATCCTGCGGGCCAGCCTGCTGGCGATGAAGAGGGCGATCGAGGCGTTGCATATGCTGCCGCATCAGGTATTGGTGGATGGCCTGCACTGCCCGCAGACTGCCTTTCCCTCGGAAGCCATTGTCGATGGGGACAGCAAGGTCGCCGCCATTTCAGCGGCTTCCATCCTGGCCAAGACTGCACGCGACAATGAGATGTGCAGGCTGCACGACCTGTATCCGCAGTATGGTTTTGCCAAGCACAAGGGCTACTCAACCTCGGAGCACCTGCAGCTGTTGCGCACCCACGGCCCGTGTCCTGAACATCGGCGTAGCTATGCGCCGGTGCGTGAGTTACTGGTTAACCAAGCAATAGAAATACTGTAGGCCGCTTGTGGAGATCAGGCAGGGCGTTGTTTCGCCACTCCGCAATCGATCGCGTCAATATCAGCTCATCCGACAGAGTGAGGTTGCAGGCAATGCACAGTCGGGTTTCCGCTCGGCAGCTAATGAGCACATCCTGCAGCAAATGCTGATTGCGGTAGGGCGTTTCAATGAATATCTGCGTTTCCTGCTGAAGCCGTGATTTCTGTTCGATTTCCCTGATCTTTTGGATGCGCTGGTTCTTCTCTGTCGGCAAATAGCCGAGAAAAGCAAAACGCTGCCCATCAAGACCGGAAGCCATCAAAGAGAGCAGCAGGGAAGACGGGCCTATCAGCGGTTTGACGGGCACACCTTTGCGATGCGCCATCGCCACCAGTTTTGCACCCGGGTCGGCCACACCGGGACAACCAGCCTCTGACATCAGCCCCACATCCTTGCCAGCCAGCACAGGTGCCAGCAACGAGGGGAGTTCCTTGTCGGTGGTATGTTCATTCAAAGTGAGCAGGGTAAGGTCGCGGATGGGTTTGATTGTTTTCACCTCACCCAGGAATTGCCGCGCGGTTTTCTCGTTCTCTACGACAAAGGTATCGAGCTGTCGGGTAATTTCCAGCACATGAGGGGAAAGCGATTCCTCAATACGGCCGCCGAGCGTGACCGGAATCAGGTAAAGGGTGCCCGGCTTCAATATTTGACCTGAACCCGATAGGCCAATGTGGTCTGGCCCTCAGCCGGCACCTGGATATGCCATAGTGCCATGCTGCTGGATCCTTTTTCGAAAGGATGACTGGATCTGAGTATGCGCCAGTCTCCGGGAATAGGCTCTTGCACGGTCACGTTTATGGCTTCTTTTTTAGCATTCCTGATCGTGATCTCGTAGGCGCTTTCAAACAGGCTGCTTCCCTTGTCTGGATTTGGTAGTCTCTTGAATTCCGTCTGCTTGCGGGCGGCAGCTACATCAAATGCGTTGCCCAGCTTGACCTTAACGGTGTCGTTCTTCGGCGTGTGGTCGAGGCGGTCTTCGCCGATGAAGTGGGCAGTTCCAGCCTTATCCTTTTGATAGACACGGATTATGCCTTTGGGCAGGGGCATGCCGAGATGCACATTGACCTTGTTGTCGAATTCCAGCTGCACGGCAACTTTCAACTTCTGCTCAAGGTCACTCTGTGCTGCCTGATAATAATAATTCGCTCCTTGAACCAGGAATTCCTTGTGTACTGGGACTCCATTAGCCGCGAGCATCGAAACCTGCTTGGTCTGATTATCGGCTAACGTGATGGGGCGATCGAGTGTGTAAACGTGATATTCCGACAAGGATTCCTCAGCCATGGGCTGCGCTTCTGCCATCTGCATGGTCTTCATGCGCATATCCAGCGCAGCAGGCTGGTCTCTGACCATATTGACATCACCGGCAACGAGCTGGACTTTGGCGCCCAGGTAGCGGGTGCCGCTGGTGTTGGACAAGGAAGCCCAGGCTGACAAATCCAGTTTGTTTTCGGCGGAATTCAGCTCCGCCACATAATCGGCTTTCCAGCTCAAACCGGTAGTCAGGTAACTGAGCTCCAACTCCTGGTTGGCAGGGCCATTATTGGTAAGTTGGGTGACCAGCGTAGGCCGGTCATGCAGATTGGCGGGCATCTCATCATAGACAATGCGGCCCGGAATTCCGGTCTCAATTCGGTTGCCAACCTTCAGTACTACACCGTTGTTGGTGGATAACACTTTCGCCTGCTCCGAGGTTTCGACACCTGTCGCAGGGTTGGTGCGAATGATCGTGACCGTTTTTCCAGTATATTTTTCGAGCAGTTTTTCCGGCGTCAGCAAGTCAAAATCGAAATTCTGTTCCTGAATGGAAAGACTTCCCGGAGCATTTCTGCTGTGCAAAAGCACGGACTCTGGCCGCATCTGGGCACTGATATCACGCAGCGAGAGGATGGTTTGCCCGGTTCCCAACGTCAGCTTGCGCTGGTCTTTCACCATGGCGAGATTGTCGTTGTAAATGGTTACTGCAAGCTGTTGCTGATCCTGCAGAGTGCTCACGATTTCCCGCGTTTCGACCGATTCAGCCGCAGCAGCATATAGTCCCAATATCGCAAGACTGAGCAAGGTGTGACGTTTCAACATGATGCCTCCTACGTGCGTAATAACTGGAGCGTTACGCTTTATATGACACTTACACCTTCGTTCTTCAGCATGTCGACAAGCGCAATGAGCGGCAGACCGATCAGGGCGTTAGGGTCATCTCCTCGCATGTATTCGATTAGTGCGATGCCCAAACCTTCCGATTTGGCGCTGCCAGCGCAATGATAAGGCTGTTCCTTGAGAAGATAACGCTCGATTTCGGCTTCGTCGAGTTTTCGGAACTTCACTTCATAGGGCACGATAGTGGATTGCAGGTTGCGGCTTTGGCTATTGTAGAGACACATCGCGCTGTGGAAGGTAACAGTGCGGCCCTGCATCATGCGTAGCTGTTCGACTGCCACATCGTGCACCATTGGCTTTCCTAACTGGATGCCGTCCAGCACGGCTACCTGATCACAGCCAATAATGAGAGCGCTGGGATGCTGCTGACCGATCTTGCGCGCCTTTGCCTCGGCTAGACGGAGCGCTGTCTGCTCAGGGGCTTCATGAGCAAACGGCGTTTCGTCGACTTCTGGCGACTCGGTGGAAAAAGGAATACC
>DASTRT010000298.1:0-4293 GCA_035761085.1 Methylophilaceae bacterium | reverse complement strand
GTGCCGGTGGAGGAGATCGTACAGGGTATCAAGCACGGCGTACGTAAGGTGAATATCGATACCGATTTGCGTATGGTGTTTACCGGCGCGGTACGCCGTTTCCTGGCGCTGCCGGAAAACAGGTCCGAATTCGACCCGCGCAAGTTCCTGCTGGAAGCGACTCATGGTATGAAGGAGCTGTGCAGGGCGCGCTACGAAGCCTTCGGTGCTGCGGGGCAAGCCAGCAAGATCAGACCAATATCCACAGATCAGATGGCCGAGCGCTACCGCAAGGGCGAGCTGGCGGCCGTCGTTCGCTAGTTCAGGTGCCCGCTGTTCTCAGCAGCGTCTTGCCCGGCAGCGCCAGCAGAAAAGTTTTCATCCATTTCTGCAGGTGCGGCTCCAGGTAGGCAGAGATAGCCCAGCTTGCCGCCAGTACTCCACCGATGCCTAGAGCCAGCGCGAGATAGGGCGATATCCCGTGCTTGATCAGATGCCCCATGCCGGCCAGCCCGGTGTTCTGATGTATCAGGTACAGCGGGTAGGTCATGAGGCCGACACGGCGCAGCGCCAGCGCAATCCACACGGGCAGGGTGGCGAACAGGGCATTGAAGCGTACCGACATGACGATGACGACTAGTGCCAGCAGCCAGATAATCAACGGCACCGGTGCCGTCAGGCCTACGTGCTTGTGGTTGAGGCTGGCGACCACTGCCAGGATCTGCATGCAGCAGGCGGCGACGAAGATGCCTATCCACATGAGCTGTCGCCGGCTCGGCTGCTTGAGTAGCTGCAGCCACAGGAATACGCCAAGCGCAAAGAAGGAGCCGTGATGCAGGAGCAGCAGCTCGAAAAGGCGCTTTTCCTTGAGCTGCTGGATGGCCACAACGTCCTGGCCTAGCCACAGCACGATATTGAAGGCGAAACTCATGAGGCCGATGACGATGGCGAGACGGGCAATCCAGGCGAAGCGGTTCATGGCCAGCAGCAGGAACACCAGACCGTAGAACGCGATCTCGATGGCCAGCGTCCAGTAGGAGTCATCGATCCATGGTCCCGATGGCCAGAAGACGATGCTCTTGATATAGGCGCTCGCAAGTTCGCCTTTGGGCATGCTGCCGACCAGCAGCAGCACGCCCAAGGTGATGGTGGCGCATAGCAGTGCGGCCGGGAACAGCCGCACGCTGCGCGACACGAAAAACCGGTAGGCACTGGCTTTTTCGGCTGAATAGGCGATGACGAAACCGGAAATCACAAAGAAGATCTGTACACCGATCCAGCCGTACTTGGTCCAGCCGGATAGTGCTGGGTAGATGACCAACCCCTGGCTTGCCAGCTCGGCGTGGCTGCCATGCATGAAGCCTGCCCAGAAACCGAAATGGAACAGCATGACCATCAGGGCTGCTAGGAAGCGGACGGCGTCGATGCCAAGCACATGTGCGGGATTAGGCGTCAAGAGGGGGTTCCAGTGGCAATTTGTTGTGGGGATTTCAACTGATGCAGCATTCCACAACGGCGCGAAACGGTTTGTTGCCTATCCCACAATGGCCCGGCTAGCGTAGCTTGGCGGCATAACGGTCGCGCACATGCTGGCTGATGAAGGTGGATAGGCCTTCACCGCTCGCTGCCAGCTGCTTCATGCGCGCAACAGTATCCTTGCCGGCAGAGGCGTCGGTGTAGAGGTAAAGATCGCCATCGACGAATTCGACCTCGATATAGTCTTCACCGATTTCATAGGCGGTCACACCGGAGTTGCGGCCCCGGTTGCGGTAGCGGCGCAAGGCCATGGAAAGACCTCGATAATGCAGGTCGAACCAGTCTAGCGGGCGTTTTTCAGTTTGTTCAAGCCGGCAGCCAACGCTTTGGCCGTTGCCGGCTCCAGATCGAGGAACTGGCAGCCGGAGCGCTTGACGATTTCGCCGTCGGGGAACTGGATGGGCGTAGAGTGCTGGATGCGCATCTTGACCTTGATCGGTGCCTGCTCTGCGATGCGGATTTCACAATCCTCGAGGACCAGACCGGGCTCCAGCCTGAGTTGGGGATGGTAGTGGATGATGCCAATTCCGCCCACGCTGATGTCCGCTGCTTCGGTTTCCACCGAGCCGACACCGGCGAAGTTCAGGACTATCCTGACCTGTCCGCGCTCCACGTTCTGCCGAGGATGCTCGCGCCGCTGCAGGCGCCAAAGCATTTTCGGGATGGGAATGCGCAGAGCAGGATAAGCACGGAACGTTACGCTCTGCGGTTGGGGACTCAGGAACTGCACTTTGGCATCTTCATGCGAAGCGACATAGCAGAGGCTCTTGCTGGCAGTCAGCCGTTCCAGCATCGGGGTTTCAGCGTCATAGCGCAGATAGAGCTGGCCCTGGGCCGGCTCGAGGCCGACAATGCTGCAGACGAGGAACTGATCTCCTTCTTCCACATAAGCGGCGCAGGGCGTGCTGGAAAGCATCATGGCGTTCAGCAGCTCGATGATTTCCTCCTGCGCCTCCACCAGTTGCTGGCCTTCTTCGCCAAAAATAGGTGGTTTTGCGGCAGATCTGGCTTGTTCCTTGCTCATGGAAGGCATCATAACCGAAAAAGGCCGGCTGCAAGGAGTGCTATGATGCCGGCTGCATAAGGATACTTAATAAAGGATGTACACGATGTCCACGCAAAACTATCCGGGGATATACAAGGATGAGGCTGGGGGATTGACGCCCATGGGACGTACTGTCATGGATGCCTGGGTTTTTGAGATAATACCGACGTCCGAAACCTGTGAAGGTTGGGATTTGTCCAGGATGGATGCGCTGGCCCGGCAAGTCGCCGACAAGTGGGCCGAGTTCGACAATAGCCCGCGCAACCTGCCGGACGACTACCGCATGCGTCACGCCATGCTGTATGAGCAGGCCCGCATGCGCGGCGAAGGGGTCGAGTGGGACCCGACGATAGATGGAGATGATTGAGAAGTTGAGTGCACCGTTACTGAAAAGCAGCATCAAGAGCCTGCCCCTGATCAACCAGGGCAAGGTACGGGATATCTACGATCTGGGCCACGACCGCATGTTGCTGGTGGCGACTGATCGCCTGTCGGCGTTCGATGTCGTGCTGCCAACGCCCATCGAGCACAAGGGTGCGGTACTGACGCAGATCGCGAATTTCTGGTTCGAAAAGCTGGGCCATATCGTGCCCAACCATCTGACTGGTGTTGACCCGCAAAGCGTGGTCAGCGACCCCGAGGAAAAGGCGCAGCTCCGCCGTCGCGCCATCGTGGTGAGAAAACTCAATCCATTGCCAGTCGAGGCGATTGTGCGTGGATACCTGTCAGGCTCCGGCTGGAAGGAATACAAGGCCAGCGGCACGGTCTGCGGCATTGCCCTGCCCACCGGGTTGCAAGAGGGCTCGAAACTGCCGGAGCCGATATTCACGCCTTCCACCAAGGCCGAGGTGGGCGAGCACGACGAGAACATTACGCTCCAGCAGGCCGCCGACCTCATGGGCGCAGAGCTGGCTAACAAGGTGGCTAAAACCGCAATACGGCTCTACCAGGAAGCAGCGGAGTATGCGCTGACGCGCGGCATCATCATCGCCGATACCAAGTTCGAGTTCGGGCTGGACGAAGCCGGCACGCTATACCTGATCGACGAGGCATTGACTCCTGACTCATCGCGCTTCTGGCCGGCCGACCAATATCAGCCCGGCAGTAATCCCCCGAGCTTCGACAAGCAATACGTGCGCGACTGGCTGGAGGCTTCCGGTTGGCAGAAGAAGCCGCCGGCACCTGAACTGCCCGCGGACGTGGCCGCCAGGACCAGTGCCAAGTATCTCGAAGCCTACAGAAAACTCACCGGCAGAGAGCTCGCAGACTGAAGCGTAAACTCAAGCTCAAGCAGATTGCGCAGCACCTGAAACAGGAGTTCGCAGTCTATCGCGAGATCCTGCGTCACCCGCAAACGCCCTGGCTGGCCCGCTTCTTTCTCGGGCTCGCCATCGGTTACCTGCTGATGCCCTTCGACCTGATTCCCGACTTTATCCCGGTGCTGGGGCAACTCGATGATGTGCTGATCGTGCCCGGGCTCATTTTTCTCGGGCTTTGGTTCGTGCCGGATGCGATAATTGCGGATTGCCGCAACAAATTGAAAAACGTAACCTCCACTGAGAGTGAAAGCGAAATGACCGAAATTGACAAGCTGATCGAAGGATACAAGCGCTTTCATGGCAACTATTTCCATAGCGACGAGCAGCTCTTCGAACAGCTGAGCCAGGGTCAGGCGCCTGATACGCTGGTGGTGGCCTGTTCGGATTCGCGTGTAGACCCGGCCATCGTCATGG
>DASTRT010000297.1:0-2054 GCA_035761085.1 Methylophilaceae bacterium | reverse complement strand
CGAACTATACGATGCCATGGCGCGCATCAACACCATTCTGATCGACCTCGACCGCGACATCTGGGGCTACATCTCACTTGGCTACTTCAAGCAGAAAGTCGTCGCCGGCGAAGTGGGCTCCTCCACCATGCCGCACAAGGTCAATCCGATCGACTTCGAAAACTCAGAGGGCAACCTGGGCCTCGCCAATGCCGTGCTGCGACACCTGGCGGAAAAGCTGCCCATCTCGCGCTGGCAGCGCGACCTGACCGACTCCACGGTGCTGCGCAACATGGGCGTGGGTTTCGGCTATAGCCTGCTAGGTTACGATTCCTGCCTGCGTGGCCTGGGTAAGCTGGAAGCCAACGCTGCCCAGCTCGCTGCTGACCTCGATAACAATTGGGAAGTGCTGGCGGAACCCATCCAGACCGTCATGCGCCGCTATGGCCTGCCCAACCCCTATGAGCAGCTGAAGGAGCTCACCCGCGGCAAGGGCGGCATCAACAAGGTTTCGCTGCACGCATTCATCCGCGGGCTTGATATCCCGGCAGAAGCCAAACAGATGCTGCTGGACATGACGCCGGCTTCCTATGTCGGCAAGGCAGCGGAACTCGCCGGCCGCATCAAGGATAATGATTAGATGAAAGAAATCCTCGTTCTCTATTATTCGCAGGGCGGCTCGGTGCGCGAAATGGCGCAGCTGGTCGCGCGCGGCATCGAGAGCGTAAAGGACGTGAAGGCGCGTATCCGCACCGTACCCAAGGTTTCCGCCAACAGCGAGGCGACTGAGCCGGAGATTCCTGAAAGCGGCCCGCCCTATGCGGAGCTCAAGGACCTGGAGGAATGCGTTGGCCTCGCCATGGGCAGCCCGACGCGTTATGGCAACATGGCGGCAGCGCTCAAGTATTTCCTCGACGGCACTGTTTCCCTGTGGCTCAAGGGTGCGCTGATTGGCAAGCCGGCCGCCGTTTTCACTTCCACCGGGTCCATGCACGGCGGCCAGGAAACCACCCTGCTTACCATGATGATTCCGCTCATGCATCACGGCATGGTGATGGTGAGCCTGCCCTACTCCGAGCCCGAGCTTTCCAGCACTGCATCTGGCGGCACGCCTTACGGCGCATCCCATGTCGCCGGTGCCGCCGACGACCGCCCGATTTCCGAAGAAGAGCGCAAGCTCTGCATCGCGCTGGGCCGGCGCCTGGCCGAAACGGCGCTCAAACTCTCGGCATGACGCGGGTATTCCGCGTCGGCGCCGGAACCTGCCTGATCGCGCTGATCCTGGTCTGCCTCGCCTGGGAGAGCCGTATCGCTCCACTGCGTCCGGGCGGTTCCCTGCTGGTCCTGAAAGCGCTGCCGCTGCTCTTGCCCCTGCCCGGCATCCTGCATGGCCGTCGCTACACCTATCAGTGGGCCTCCATGTTCATCCTGCTCTACTTCACCGAAGGCGTGGTACGCGCCTGGAGCGATACCGGAGTCTCCGCCCAGCTCGCCACCTTCGAAATGCTGCTGTCGCTGGGCTTTTTCATCTGCACGATTTTCTACGCCAGGCTTACCGGTTTGAGGGCATCATCCAAAGCCAAGAGCTGAACCCTTCATATATAATTCCGCCATGCGTATTCTTCTTTCCAACGATGACGGCTACTTCTCGCCCGGCATCAATTTGCTTGCCGAGCACCTGTCATCGCTGGCGGAAATCGTCGTGGTCGCGCCCGAACGTGACCGCAGCGGCGCCAGTAACTCGCTGACCCTCGATCGCCCGCTGACCATCCGCAAGGCCGGTAACGGTTTTTACTATGTCAACGGCACGCCTACCGACTGTGTGCACCTGGCCGTGACCGGCCTGCTCTCGGAATTGCCGGACATGGTAATTTCCGGCATCAATGACGGCGCCAACATGGGCGACGACACGATCTATTCCGGCACGGTGGCCGCAGCGATGGAAGGCTATCTGCTCGGTATTCCCTCCTTTGCCGTCTCCATGGCTCGCCATACGCCGCAGTATTTCTCGACTGCTGCAAGAGTGGTCGAGGATCTGGTCAGGCATTACGAAAAAACCGGCTTCCCGCCACCAC
>DASTRT010000296.1:0-4123 GCA_035761085.1 Methylophilaceae bacterium | reverse complement strand
GTCTTCCGAGTCGATATAGTGAATCCGTACCTTGGAACTGGTGTGGATGCCGGCGTGGATCAAAGCCTCGGTCAGCGACTTGTAGGATTCTGTCAAATCCACGTATTTACCGACGAAGGCAATGTTGACCTCGTGCTGCGGATGCTCCAGCGCATCGACGATCTTCTTCCAGGCGGAAAGATCGGCAGCACGCGCCAGCACGCCCAGCTTGTGGCAGACGATTTCGTCGATCATCTGGTCGTGCAGCAGGCCGGGAATCGCGTAGATGGAAGACGCATCGATGGCGGAAATGACCGCCTCGGGTGCGACATTGGTGAACAGCGCAATCTTGCGTCGTTCATCCTCCGGGATGATGCGGTCGGCACGGCAAAGCAGGATATCCGGCTGGATACCGATCTCGCGCAGCTCTTTGACCGAGTGCTGCGTGGGCTTGGTCTTGAGCTCACCGGCGGTCGGGATATACGGCACCAGCGTCAGATGGATGTAGCAGGCGTTGTTACGGCCTTCTTCGATACCCATCTGCCGAATGGCTTCGAGAAACGGCAGCGACTCGATGTCACCCACCGTGCCGCCCACCTCGACGATGGCGACGTCGGCGCCCTCTGCGCCCTTCTTGATGTGGGCCTTGATTTCGTCGGTGATGTGCGGGATGACCTGCACCGTCTTGCCCAGATATTCGCCGCGCCGCTCCTTCTTGATGACGCTCTCGTAGATCTGGCCGGTGGTGAAATTGTTGCGCTTGCTCATGCGCGAGCTGATGAAACGCTCGTAGTGGCCGAGGTCGAGGTCGGTCTCGGCACCGTCGTCGGTCACGAACACTTCCCCATGCTGGAACGGGCTCATGGTGCCCGGGTCGACGTTGATGTAGGGATCCAGCTTGAGCATGGTCACCTTGATGCCGCGGGATTCGAGAATGGCGCCGAGCGATGCGGCTGCAATGCCCTTACCTAATGAGGAAACCACCCCGCCGGTGACGAATACATATTTGGTCATTTGTTGAATCTTCTGGGACATTGCGGACGGGAGACCATTTTACCCGAAAGGCATATGCCCAACAATGAAGTGGCCGGGGTAAATTTGGCGATGACCAGGCTTGCAAAAACCCCGCAAGCATGCATGCCGTGGCTAGGTCTGGCCGCGCTTTGCCCACTTGCCGTAACCGCGGAAAGTCTGGAACACCTCGGCCATCTGCTGCTCGGTCAGCACATGCGGTTTGCCGATCTGCAGCGCACGCCAGTATTGCTCGCACAGGTTCTCCACTTCTACTGCGATGTCCAGTGCTTCGTCCAGCGTTTCGCCCATGGTGATCATGCCGTGGTTGGCCAGCAGGCAGGCGCGTCGATCCCGTAACGCTGTCAGCGCGTTATCCGATAACTCCTGCGAGCCGAACAAAGCATAAGGCGCACAGCGGATGCTGTCGCCGCCGGTAACGGCGATCATGTAATGAAACGCGGGAATCTCCTTGTGCAGACAGGCCATGGTGGTGGCGAACATGGAATGCGCATGGATGACGGCATTGATTTCGGGCCGCGCCTGCAGGATGTCGCGATGGAAGCGCCACTCGCTGGAGGGCTTGCGCTCACCGTGGTTCTTCGGCTCGCCGTCCATAGTCATGGCCACCATGTCATGCGGAGTCATGGCATCCACCTCCATACCGGTCGGGGTAACCAGGAAGCCGTCACCGTCGCGCACGCTGGCATTGCCCGAGGTGCCCTTGTTGAGCCCCAGCGTGTGCAGCTTCCGGGTAACGGTCAATAAGTGTTCGCGAGCGGTATACATGGTCCTAATCCTCAAAAAGCTCGGCTATCTCCTCTGGGCGGCAAATGCCGCGCTCGGTAATGATGCCGGTTACCAGACGCGCGGGAGTGACATCGAACGCCGGATTGGCTGTCGATGAGCTTTCCGGCAACACACGCACCTGCGCGATTTCGCCATTTGCCAACCGTCCCTGCACACAGGCGACTTCTTCCTGCCCGCGCTCCTCGATCTCGATTTGCCGCAGAGCGTCGGTGATGGTCCAGTCTATGGTCGGCGACGGCACGGCGACATAAAAAGGCACATTGTTGTCGAAGGCGGCCAGCGCCTTGAGGTAGGTACCGATCTTGTTGCAGACATCGCCCGTTTTCGTCACGCGGTCAGCGCCCACGATGACCATGTCCACCTGCCCGTGCTGCATGTAATGGCCACCGGCATTGTCCGTGATCACGGTATGTGGCACGCCATGTTTCCCCAGCTCCCAGGCCGTCAGGCTGGCGCCCTGGTTGCGCGGCCGGGTTTCGTCCACCCAGACATGCACTGGCAGCCCTTCATTGGAAGCCATATATATCGGCGATAACGCTGTCCCCCAATCCACTGTCGCTAACCAGCCGGCATTGCAGTGAGTCAATATATTCAACGTTTCCGGGCCTTTTTGTCTTGCGAGATGCTGAATTATCTCGAAGCCATGCTGACCGATGGCCTGGTTGATCCTTACATCCTCTTCGCAGATCGCAGCGGCTTCCGCCCAGGCTTCGAAGTTACGCCGCGAGTGGGGCAACGTTGCCAAACGGCTCACCATGCGCTCGACCGCCCAGCGCAGATTGACGGCGGTTGGACGGCTGCCGATCAAGGCTTGTGCTGCCTGTTCAAGATAGCCGTCCGAGTCATCTTCCAGCATGGCGAGTGCCATGCCATAAGCCGCGGCGGCGCCAATAAGCGGCGCTCCTCGCACCTGCATGGTCTTGATCGCATGAATCACGTCCTCCAACGAGGCGAGCCGTTGAATTTGGAAGGTGTGCGGTAGTTTCGTCTGGTCGATGACCTCGACGAATTTGCATCTGGCATCCGGCCAGATGGTTCTGTACTCGTTCCCGTCAATTTTCATGCCTGTCACACGCCTGTCTTGAATCCACAAAAACTGTGGATAACTTTGTGAATATCTGTGGGCTGGAATTCTAACTCTTGCATACTAAAAGGATTTTTTTATTCGCCTAAATTTTAATCTGTTAATTTTATTATATTAATCAATAACTTAAATAATGGCCTTTGATTTCTATGGTTTTTTGACCATAGTTAAAGTTGTACTTGAGGTCATGTGCATAACTGAGCCAAACCGGGCAGTGCGGCGAATGCATTCTTTGCTGTGGTTTCAGCGACTTCCGACCTTTCCAGGTTGCGTAATCCTGCCAATACCTCGGCAATTCTCGCCAACTGGTCCGGTGTATTCCTGCCCTTGTGCCCCAGCCACTCCGGTGGAATATCGGGTGCATCGGTTTCGAGCACGATGGACTCCAGCGGCACCGTTCTGGCCAGCTCTCGGATTTTCAGGGCACGCTCATATGTCATGGCGCCGCCAAAGCCAAGCTTGAACCCCATTTCAATGAAAATATCGGCCTGCTGGCGACTGCCATTAAAGGCATGGGCGATGCCGCCTTTTACTTGAATACGGCGTAAATGCTTCAGCACGGTATCCACTGATTTACGGACATGCAGAATGACGGGGAGATCGTATTTGCGAGCAAGCTTGAGCTGTTCGGTGAAAAAGTGCTCCTGGCGCACCTTGTCGTAGCCTTCGATAAAAAAATCGAGTCCGATTTCGCCAATGGCGACCGGTGGCTTGTTACCGGCAAGCTTCTCGACGACCAGGGCTTCCAGGTATTCCAGGTCCTCCTCCTCGGCCCGACCCACAAACAGCGGATGAATGCCCAGACCGCAGACACATTGCGCATACTGCTCTGACAGTTGGCAAACGAGGCTGAAATTGCTGCGCTCCACGCCCGGCACCACGATGATCTGCACGCCCTGCTCGACGGCTGCCTGCACGGCTGCGTCACGGTCCTTATCGAATTCGGGAGCATCCAGATGGCAGTGGGTATCGATCAGCAAGCTGGGAGCCTCCAATGGTGTCAGGTTTGCGGTCTGACGCGCAACCTCAGGTCTGCGCCGACGTGGCGAATATCGAGAATCTCCAGCTGGCGCCGCTGGCTCATCGCGGTCAACGGCGTCATGCCCAACATGCCGCGGGCAGCGTCGCCCAACAAGACAGGCGCGTAATACAGCAGGAATTCGTCGATCAGGTTCATTTCCAGCAATGTGCCATTGAAGCGCGCTCCGGCCTCCACCAGGACTTCATTAATTTCGCGTT
>DASTRT010000295.1:0-6031 GCA_035761085.1 Methylophilaceae bacterium | reverse complement strand
ACATGCAGCGTTCGGAACAGATCGAGACTCGCATCTGGCTCGCCAGTGACCAGGATTCCGCCGCCGGCATGCTACTGCAGAAGCTGCCGGACCAGCCGGAACAGGATCTCGACGCCTGGAATCGCGTCATCTATCTGGCGGAAACCGTGACGCAGAAGGAGCTGCTGGAATTGCCGGCAGAAACGCTATTGCGCCGGCTATTCGCCGAAGAGGACGTGCGCCTGTTCGAGCCGCAACCCATCAAGTTCCACTGCGGCTGCTCCCGCGTAAGCGTCATGGCCATGCTGCGCATGCTGGGTCAGCCCGAGGTGGAAAGCATTATCGAGGAACAGGGCAACATCCAGGTGCACTGCGATTTCTGCAATGCCGAGTATCACTTCGACCGTATCGACGCCGAGCAGCTCTTCAGTGCCGAAGTCATGCCCCCGCCGACGAGTCTGGCCCGTCATTAGAGGATTTTTTTCCTTTCAGGGGAATCTGGTGACCGGCAGTTTCGGCAATCTCCACCCGGTTGCGTCCTTCCGCTTTTGCCTTGTATAGCGCCTGGTCGGCGGCACGCATGAGCCCGGTCATGGTATGGCCATGCATCGGGTAAAAGGCCAGCCCAAACGAGGCGGTAATCTGTCCCAATGACTGACCGTAAGACTGCAGGCGCATGGCGGCAATGCCTTCGCGCAACTGATTGACTAGCTGCATGACCATCTCGGGCTCGGTTTCACAGAAAATCAGTACGAATTCCTCACCGCCCAAACGGCACGCAATGTCGCTGGAGCGCAGTTTATGGCCGAGCAACGACCCCACTTCGGTCAATAGCGTGTCTCCTGCTTCGTGGCCGAATCGATCATTGAAATTCTTGAAGTAGTCCAGATCCAGCATGACCAGTGCCAATTGCCGGTTCTTGCGCTCAGCGTTGGCAAGTTCGCGCTGCAGGGATTCTTCAAGATAGTGCCGGTTGAAAAGCCCGGTCAGCGAATCTCGCACCGACAGGTTGCGCAAGATTTCACGCATCTTGATGCTGGCCATGGCCAGGGCGATCTCATTGGCCAGGTTATGGGCTAGCGCAATTTCCGGCTCACCCATTGCAATTCGACTTCTGCTTTCCAGGTGAAGAATGCCCAGCACGTCCCCCTGCGCCACGATGGGAATGCATAGGCTGAAGATATCCTTGGAAACCTGCAGATGACGACAGGCAAGCGCCTGGTCGCCGTCATCCATAATATGCGGCTCGCCGCGCCGCAACGCCCAGCAATCGTGGGGCTCGAATACCGGCTCGCTACTCAATTCCAGGCCCCAGTGAGCCGTTATTTCGACCAGGTTGCGGGATTCCCTGAAGAGGTACAGCGCACCCGCTTCCACCGGGATAAGCAGCGGTGCATATTTGGAAATGACATTCAGCGCTTCCTTGACGGTAGTACATGACTGCAGCAAATTGGTCATTTCACCCATCAGTGATAGCTTGTGCACAGCCGTTACATTCTGGCGCTGGTTCTTCAGCAGATAGAGCTCCGCCTTGCGCCGCTGGCTGATTTCCCGATAGCTCTGGACAAAAGCGAGGCACAGCGCGGCGATGAAAGCGAAGCCTGTCAACATCATCCACGCCTTTAGGGAGCGCAGCTTGCCGCGGCTGATTTCGGAATAGGTGCTGAGATGCCTGGATTCTTCCGCCAGCAGTTTGCCTATCAGCGCCCGGGACTGGTCCATGAGCATCTTGGTGGTTGCGAGGGTCTCAACGGAAGTGGCTATATCGAATTTCTTTGCATCAATATAGTTTTTGCCGATAGCCACCAATTCATCCGCCTTTGCCGAAAGCTCGGCAAGGTCCTGTTGCTGCATCGCGCTATCGGAAGTCAGTCGCTTCAGCGTGGCGAAATCGATCTTGATATCTTCGCTTGCCCGATAGAAGGTAGCGAGGTGGCGCTCATTGTGAGAAATGGAATAGGCCCGCCGTGCCGTCTCGGTCCGCTCGATTCCGCTAGCCAAATGCTCGAGCTGACTCATGACGGTGTGGCTATGGTCCACTTGTTGTTGCGAAATCACAAATTCATTAATGGCCTCGCGCGAAACGGACAGCAATACAATGCCGGCCAGCATGGCTAGCGCGAACGAAAAAACCCAAGGCCGCAGTATGGGTGACAGATTTAACTTCACGAAACTCCGATCGTTTGAACATCGTTAAAGAGTTATTAGTGTTGTGGCTGAGTAGGCGTGCAGCAAGGCGGAGAGCCGGACCGACGGAATGCCGGCGTGCTTTTATTGAAGGTGTTAGGACAGCACTGCTGTCCATCATGCGCTAATGCTGAGTATCGGATTTGATTTAAATCAAGAGCTTGGGTTTTTGGCGGTTTCCACGCGATTGCGGCCATTGGCCTTGGCCTCGTAGAGCGCCTTGTCTGCAGCGCGCAGCAACTGGTCGGGCGTGTTGCCATGAATGGGGAAGAAGGCCAGGCCGAAAGAAGCTGAAATTTGGCCCAGCGAGCGGCCGAAATGCTGCAAGTGCAGCGCATGGATGGCTTCACGCGTCTGCTGCGCGAGTTGGATGGCGACGCGCGGCTCCGCCTCCGGGTAGATCATGACGAATTCCTCACCGCCGAAGCGGCAGGCGATATCCCCGACCCGCGATTTGCGCGATAGCAGGCTGCCCACTTCACGCAGCAGGAAATCGCCAGCTTCGTGGCCGAAGGTATCGTTGAATTGCTTGAAGTAATCGAGATCGAGAATGACCAGCGCCAGCGGCCTGTCCTTGCGCTGGGCGGTGGCAATCTCGCGCTGCAGCGATTCTTCCATATAGCGGCGGTTGAAAAGCCCGGTCAAGGGGTCGCGCACCGAAAGGTTGCGCAACGTGTCGCGCAACTTGGCGCTCGCCATCGAGACCGCAATCTGGGTGGCAAGGTTGTTGGCGAGTGAGGCTTCCGCCAGGGTAATCGGCTTGCCGTTCTGCCGTTCCAGATGCAGCACACCCAGCACATTACCCTGCGCGACAATAGGCACGCACAGGCTGGAAATGTTGCCCCAGTCATGCAAATGCCGGCAAGCCAGCGCATGGTCCTCGCCGTCCAGCATGTGCAGCTCGCCGCGACGCAACGCCCAGCACTGGTCAGGTGAAAAAATCACCTCACTTTTCGATTCCGCACCCCAGTGCACGGTCAGCTCCACCTGGTTGCGCGACTCGCGGAACAGGTACAGCCCGCCGGAATCGACGCGCAGTAGCCGCTCGGCATACTGGCAGATGACGTCCAGCGATTCGTCGGTATCGGCGCAAGCTTGCAGCAGACCCGTCATCTCGCCCATGAGGGAGAGGTTATGCACCGTTGCCTTGTTCTGCTCCTCGCTCTCCAGCAGGCTTTTCTCTGCCTCGCGACGCTGCATGATTTCGCGCTGGCCCTTGATGAAGGAAAAAGCCAGCAAGATCATGAATACCAGGCTGATGCCACCCAGCCACAACCGCAGGGAGCGCAGCTTGGCCTGGCTGTCGGCCGTTCGTTCCTCGAGCAGGGTTTTTTCTTCAACGGAAAGCTCTTGAATCAGGCTGCGGGCCTCTTCCATCGAGGCCCGTGCCTTGGCCAAGGTTTGTGCAGATTGCTGGGCATCAGCGGTGCGGGTGTTGAAATCCTTCCTGGCAAGGGCGAGGAGATCATTCACCACCGGTGTAAGCAGCGCCAGTCTTTCCTGCTGCGTATGGTTATCTGCCGTAATCGCTTTAAGCTCATTCAAATCGGCAGCGGCCTCTCGCTGCGCGTCGACGTAGGCCGGCGCGAAGACATCCTGGCGGGTGATGGAGTAGCCGCGCCGGGCAGTTTCCACCTGCTCCAGGGCGCTATGCAGGTGAGCGAGCTTGCCGAGAACTTTATAGGTGTGTTCAACGCGCTCGTTGGATTTCACCAGCTCGTCGGTTGCCAGCTGCGAAAGCCAACCGAGGATGAGCGCCGCCACCACGGCCAGGGCAAACGCCAGGCTATGCGGACGCAGCAGCAGGGAATTGATGAATTTTAGTTTTTTCATGTGGTTACCGGCATTATAACCACATCAATAAAAGGTTTATTTGTGCTTCTGGCGCACGCATTCAAAAAGGCAGATGGCCGCGGCGGCGGCGGCATTCAGTGATTCCACATTGCCCGGCATGGGAATGCGCACTCGATGGCTGGATGCGCTCAGCATATCTTCGGTGAGACCCGCGCCCTCATTGCCGAAGATGAAGGCGACCGGGCCGGTCAGATCCATCGAATACAACGATTCGCCCTTAAGGCTCGCAGCCAGCAGCAGCCCGTGAAATTCCGTACTGACCTTGACCAGGTCCGCCTTCTCGACCACCGGCAGCAGGAACTGCGCACCCTGACCGCCGCGCAAGGTTTTGGGCGACCACACATCGGCACAGCCGGGCGACAGATAGGCCACTTCCGCACCGGCAGCAGCCGCCGATCGCAACATGCTGCCGAGATTGCCCGGGTCCTGGATATCCTCCAGCAGCACGGCGAAATCGGGCTCGCTCGGCGCCAGCAGTTGCGGCATCTTCGCCACGGCCAGTATTCCCGTCGGCGATGCCACCGGGGAAATTTCCGCAAACAGGTTGCCCGGAAAAATGACCTGCCTGACATCCGCCAGATCCTGCAGCAGATGCAGGGCATCGGTCGCTTGCCCCGCACCGGACACGACAACCAGTTCCGGCTCGCCGAAGGCTTCAATGTACGCTTCAATCAGGTGCGCGCCATCCAGCAGCAGCTGCCCGGCCTTGTGCCGCTCGCGACTGGACTCGGCGAGTTTGCGAAGCTGCTTGAAGAGCGCGTTATCGCGCGAAGTGATCTGTTTCATGACGATTTCTTCCTGAATTCGTGGAATTCTATCTTACCGAATGATAATCGCCCGCTATAAAAACGCCCCTTTATGCGCTAGCATGGGTCTCCCTTGTATGTCCGGAGACAGCCCATGCCGATCAGCATTGAAAACCCGCCCTCGAAAACTTCCGGTTTCGCCCTGTGGAACCTCGGCTTCCGGCCGTTTTTCCTGGTGGCTGGCATTTTTTCGGTGGTCATCATGGGCCTGTGGATGGGCATCTACATTCTGGGCTGGCCGTTCCCGACCACTGGCATCACGGTTTATCAATGGCATGCGCATGAGATGATCTACGGCTACAGCATGGCGGTGATCGCCGGCTTCCTGTTGACCGCTGTGCGCAACTGGACCAACGTCCCTACTGCGAGTGGACCTTCGCTAATGGTGCTCACCCTTCTATGGCTCGCGGCGCGTATCGCCATGCTGTTCGGCGATAGCTACATTGCATGGGCAGCAGGTTTCGACATTCTTTTCATGCTGGCCCTGATGACCGCTGTCGCCATGCCGATCGTCGAAGCGCGGCAATGGAAACAGCTGGGCATCCTGACCAAGCTGGTGCTGCTGTTGATCACCAACATCTGCTTCTACCTGGGCGCATTGGGCATGCTGATGACCGGCGCCTACTGGGGCGTTTACGGCGGCCTGTTGCTGATCATCAGCCTGATCCTCATGATGGGCCGGCGGGTCATCCCGTTCTTCATCGAGCGCGGCGTGGGTTACCCCGTGCAGCTCTCCAATGCCAAGTGGATCGATATCTCCAGCATGGTGCTGTTCCTGCTTTTCTTCATCTGCGAGCTGTTCCTCGACGTGCCCAGCATTACCTTCATCCTGACCGGCGCGCTGTTCATCCTCAATACCATCCGGCTCTACGGCTGGCACACCCCCGGCATCTGGAAAAAGCCGCTGCTGTGGAGTCTCTACGTCTCGCTGCTTTTCATCGACCTCGGCTTCCTGCTGTTCGCGCTGAATGCCGTGATCGGGGTTCCGCGCCTGCTGGCAGTACACGCCTTTGCCGTCGGCGGCGTCGGCCTGAGTACCCTGGCCATGATGTCGCGCGTATCGCTGGGCCACACCGGCCGTGAAATCGGCGAGCCTCCCCTGACGGCCAGTATCGCCTTAGGCATCCTGATCCTCGCGGCGGTCTTCCGCGTCATCGTGCCGATCTTCGCCATCCAGCAATATCCCCTGTGGATCGCCATTTCAC
>DASTRT010000294.1:0-6314 GCA_035761085.1 Methylophilaceae bacterium | reverse complement strand
GCCCCGGCTTCGGGCAGCAGCACGACAAACTCATCACCGCCATACCGCGCCAGCAAGTCGGTCTCGCGCAGCTGGTCATGGACGACCTTGACCAGCGTCATCAGCAGGCGGTCGCCTGTCTTGTGGCCATGCGCATCATTCACCTGCTTGAGATTGTCGGAATCGATCATCAGCACGCTGAGTTCCCGGTTGTGCCGCGCGGTCTGTCCCAGTAGCTTGGCTGCCAGGATGGCGAAGCCGCGGCGGTTCAGCAGGCCGGTCAGTTCATCGGTCTCCGCCACCAGTTTGGCCTTGTTCAGGCCATAGCGGATATCGGAAGAGAACATGGTGGTGATATAGGCTACCAGGATGAAGGGCGCAAACTGGGCGACGACAGCCCCGAGGTAGCCCAGGGAATACAGATCGTGCAGGGAATTGCTGCCGAGCAGCAGGAAACAGGCGGCGATTAGCGCCAGTTCGGTGAGCGTGGTGAGGCGGCCAAGAGCCAGGGCGCTGGTGATGATGACAAGCAGATAGGTGTTGACCAGCGGGCTTTCCAGCTTGCCGGTAAACCACAGCACGCAGGTGATGAAGGCAATCATGCCCCATGTTTCCAGCGCAATCTTCCAGCGCGAAGTCTGGGTGTAGAAATTCGCGTAGTGGAAGCTCATGATGAAGGCGGCGTACAGGAACAGGGCCATGGCAATGGCCGTCTGCGTGATATCGGTAGCCTTGCTGAACACCTGATAGAGCAGCACCAGCACCAGCAGCAGCCACTCGATCTCGGCCACGGTGCGTGAAATGGCGCGCAGCTCCTCTTGCTCCAGGGAAAGCGTTTCATCGGACTTGCCCGGCTGGGGTGCGGGGCGTCCGAACAGTGAATTGGCGCTGAGGGCACGCATTGTTATTTTATCGGGTCATTCTGGTTGTTATTGTGTGCCTGCATTGCAGGCTGTCTATCTGAATTGCTTGAGGCCAGTGATATGCCATCAGGGCAGCCGCATGATCTTGTCGATGGCGAGCCGGGCCAGTGCCCATGCCCTTTCTTCGCGCATGAGCTGCCGCTCGAATTCGTCGAATGGCAGGAACTGGCCGCCATGGGTCAGTGAGTGGCGCAACGAATTTTCCACATTCATGTGCGCGATGAGGACATCCTGGATACGATCATCGCGGCATCGGTAGAGCGAAGGCAATTTCTTCTCCCGCTGTTTCAATCTCCAATCCTGCAAGATGATAGCCACTTGTCATCGATATGGCTAATGCTTTACATCCAGTAGCCATTCGAGCGCTTTTTCCCGGTCACGGAAGGTCCGGATGGGGGTCTGGCTGTTGGGGAGGTAGGAAATCACCTCGTCGGCCGAAAGTTGCGACAGCACGGCCGGGCCGTAGATCCAGGCAAACTTCTTCATGCCTTTGCGTACCATGTCGGGGAACCATACGGTGCCACCCCATTCGGCGACCACCGTGAACATCCCGCGGACCTGGGTGTTATCGTTCAGGATCAGATAGCAGCCGTGGGTGACCATCATCGCCATCAAAACCTCGGCGCCATGGCGGATCGACTCTTCGCTCTGATAACCCTTCCAGTCCACCAACAGCACATGGATTATGGGGTCGTAATACATGTCGAGAAAATCATTGCCATAGCAATGGATCGGCTGCAGGCCCTTGGCGGTTGAAGCATTCATAGGTCGCTATGATATGCAAGTGCTTGAGTTATGGAAAGAGCCTGCTCTGTATGGTTTTAGTTATTTAAAATCAATAGCTTGTATAGAGTTCTATTATCTCAGATGGTGCTTGCCGGCAATGAAGGCGGTGAACTCATCCGCCGGCAACGGCCGGCTGAAATAGTAGCCTTGAATCTGGTCGCAGCCGTTGGCGTGCAGGAATTCCAGTTGCTCGCGAGTTTCCATGCCTTCCGCGATCACCTTGAGCTTGAACTGGTGCCCCAGTCCGATGATGGAGCGCACGATGGCATCATCGCTTTCGTCTTCTTCGATATCGCGTACGAAAGACTGGTCGATCTTGAGCTTGGTGACCGGCAGCTTTTTCAGATAGCTCAAGCTGGAGAAGCCGGTGCCGAAGTCGTCGATGGCAAGCTGCACGCCCAGTTGGCGCATTTCTTCCAGGAAGGCCACAGCGGATTGCACGTGAGTCATCATGACGCCTTCGGTGATTTCCAATTCCAGGTCGCCAGGTTGCAGCCCGTTTTCCCGGATGATGCGGGTGATGACGGCACTCAAGCCCGGCTGTCGCATCTGGCGGATGGAGAGGTTGACCGATATCGGGAATACCGGCAGGCCCTGCGCCCGCATGCTGGCGAGCTGCGAGCAGGCGGTTCGCAGTACCCATTCGCCGATGGGAATGATCTGGCCGGTATCCTCTGCTACCGGAATAAACTCGGCGGGGGAGACGAATCCCTTCTGCGGGTGCTTCCAGCGTAGCAGGGCTTCCGCCCCGCAAACTTCACCCGTCGCCAGATCCGCCTGCGGCTGGTAGTGCAGGGAAAATTCATTGCGCTCGAGCGCCAGCCGCAGGTCCTTCTCCAGCGAGAAGAGCAGGGTAGAACGCAGGTTCATTTCATTGCCGAAGAACTGGAAGTTGTTGCGGCCTTCCTCTTTGGCGCGATACATCGCGGTATCGGCATACTTGATCAGCTGGTCGACATCCTCGGCATTGTCCGGATAAATGCTGATGCCTATGCTGGCGTGGGTGAACACTTCCAGGTCGTCGATCGCATAGGTGACTTCCAGAGTTTCCAGAATTTTTGATGAAGCGACGGCAGCGCCTTTGGCATCGGCATCCCGCAACAGGATGATGAATTCATCGCCGCCGATGCGCGAGATGGTATCGCCCTCGCGGATGCAGTCCTGCAGCCGTTGTGCCACGTTTTGCAGCAGCTTGTCACCGACTGCATGGCCCATGGAATCGTTAACGTACTTAAAGCGGTCCAGGTCCAGGAACAATACCGAGAATTTCTTCTGGTCGCGGTTGGCCCAGGCGATCATCTGATGCATGCGGTCCTGCAGTAGCGTGCGGTTCGGCAGGCCGGTCAGCGCGTCATAGTGGGCGAGCCTGCGGATATTTTCTTCCGCCTGCTTGCGCTCGGTGATGTCCTGTACGAAGACAAAGCTGTGTTCCGCGTTGGCGGAGACGATGTAATTGGCGGTAATTTCAATCGGGAAAATGGACCCATCCTTGCGCTGGTGGCGCGACACCATACTCAGGGTGCCTTGCTTCTTGAGATCCTCCCATGAAGCCGGCCACGCCTCGGGCGGAAAATCGGGATCGAACTCCCAGACATGCATGCCGATCATCTCTTCCAGCGGATAACCCAGACTCTCGCAGGCGAATTCATTGGCATATTGCACCTGGCCCTGTGTGCTCAGCCAGTAAAAAGCGGTCCTGCTCTTGTTGATGGTGGTGTGCGCGAGCTTGAGTTGCTCCTCGATGCGTTTGCGCTCCGAAATATCCTGAACGAAACAGAAGGTATATTCTTCGCCGCCGGCATGAATATAGTTGCCGGTAACCTCGATGGGGAAAATGCTGCCGTCCTTGCGCCGATGGCGGGATTCGATGAAGACGACGCCGTTTCTCTTCAGCCCCTCCCACATGGGTGCCCAGGCTTCCGGCGGAAAGTCCGGGTCGAATTCCCAGACGTGGCGTCCTATCAGCTCTTCGCGGTTATAGCCCAAGCTCTGGCATGCGTGCTCATTGACATAGAGTACTTCCCCCTGGGGGCTCAGCCGGTAAAACGCGGTGCTGCTCTTCTCGACTGCGGTTTTCATGAGCCCCAGCTCACGCTCGGCAGTGCGGCGGTCAGAAATATCCCTTACAAAAGCGCAGTTGTACTGCTGCCCTTGAAATTCTATGTGGTTCGCACTGATCTCTACGGGGAAGCTGCGCCCCTTTGCGTCCAGTAATGAGCTTTCGAAATTCAATGCGCCGGCCGACTTCAGTTCCTGCCAGTGTCCGTGCCACATCGCTTTTGGAAAGTTGGGATTGATGTCGAAAACACTCAGGTGGACGAGAGTGTCCTGGCTATACCCCAGTAGTTCGCATGCCGCCTCATTGGCGTAAATGAATTGTCCGTCCGGATCGATCCAGAATATGGCATCAGCGACTCGTTCAATGGTGAACTGGGTAAGCTGCGGCAAATTTGGGATCTTGTTTTTAGTTATATTCGCCATGAAATTCAGTGTGAGCTTTCCTTCTTGAAATTGCAAAATCGGTACGACGAACGGTAGCGGTGGACCTTATCGAATCGTCGGCTAATGGCAAATCTGGTCTGTGCGGCATGGAACCAACTACCAGGGCAGTCCTTAAAAAAATAAACGGGGGCCGAAGCCCCCGTTCCCACGCAGATAAACCTGACGGTTATTTTTCCGCCTTCGGCTTCATGGTACGCGGAGATTGACGTCCCATGACTGCATGCACCCCCGCTCCCCCGAGCTTCCCCTGTACTAAGGTGTGAACTACGTTGTTCAAACTATTGCACCTTGACGTTGCGGTAGACTTTGCCCATGTTGTTTTTGGCATCCATCGCCGAAATCCACAGCGAGTGCGTGCCTATGCGCAAGCCCTTGGTATCCCAGCTGTAAGAGAGCAGCCCGTTGCCGGATGTCGCCCTCAGTGAACCATCGATATACAGCTTCATCTGGGTGACGCCCACGTTGTCGGTAGCGAGGGCGCTAATGGTGGTGGTACCGGTTACCACGGCGCCTTCGCTAGCCGGATTGGTCATCTGCACGACTGGGGCGATAGTGTCCTTCACCGGGGTGGTATCTACGGTTTCAAAAGCACCCATGTCAAATGCGTCGCCTGAGGGGCGGGCTACATCCAGAAAGTCATTGGCTACAACGCTCAGTAGCATCCCCTTATTCACTACCGGGCTGGCAAGAGTCACCGCCAGTTTGGATGCGGCCGTGGTTGCCGAGGTGACGTAGGCGGGGTCGGCATTCAGGCTGTTGAGGTCCTGCTGCGTCGCCTTTTGCCAGGAGGCAAGCGTGTTGTACATGGTGCCGCGATAGAGCTGGATGGCGCTTGCCGGGCGGTAGAAGTTATTGTAGTTGGTCGCATTATTCAGAACTGTCGTGCCGTTCTCGCTGGCCATGAACAGGTCGTACTTGCTGGTGCCGTTGCTGATGATGTTGTTGAACACCGAGTTTTGCGTCAGCGTAGCGCCCGAGCGCGGCATGCCGTTCACTTCCACGCCGGCGTAGCCCTTGGTGCCGTTAACCGTGTTGTTGAAAACCCGCATGTTGTCCGAGGCCGAGATGTAGATACCGCGGCGCTCGTTATTGGCCAGTACGTTGTTGTAGATGGAAGCATTCTTGCTGACTTCCATGAAGATGGCGGCTTCCTTCGGGCCGTTGTCGTGCACGTAGTTATTCTTTACCACGATGGCATTGCCGCTGTTGGCGTAGTCGAACCAGATGCCGGAACCGTTGTTGAATGCCACTTCGTTGTGATCCACCACGCCGTAGGCCTTGGAGGCTGCCTTGAGGCCGCCTGCATGCCACAGCTGGTTGAAGTTGCGCGTGTTGTTGTGGTTGAGCCGGTTACCTGCAACGCGGAAATCGTAGCTGCCAGGAGCATTAATGCCGGAATTGCCGTTGTTGCTGATGTTGCTGTTGAGGATCTGCACGCCTGTTTTCAGGTAGCCTGCGCTGACTCCGGCGAAATCCGTGTACTGCACGTCGCACTGATCCATCACCGAGTACGAGCCCAGCTCCACCGCGATGCCCTGCTTGGCGAAAGCCGAGCTGCTGGTATGGCGGAAAGCCAGCTTCTTGAGATAGATGTAGGATGCGTTCATGAAGAACAAGCGGCGCTTGACGCTGGCTTCCATCACATGGGTGTTGGGGTCAGAGCCGTCGGGCAGCCAGACATACAGGGTCAGACTGAGTGGATCATAGTAGAAGCTGCCGGCCTTCATGCTGGAAAGGCCGCTGCCTACCGGCGCCGGATATTCGAAAGCGCCATACAGCGTGCTCGGCATGCCGATCTGCTGCAGGCCGGCATTATCCTGCTGGTCGACGAACACCTGCTGGCTGTTCACCGTCCAGTTGGTTTTCTTCCAGATATTGCCGGCATACAGCGTCCAGCCGGAGACGATGGCCGAGCCCTTGATGACGGGAACTTCGTCCTGGTAGCCGGAGACGGTGACGTAATTGTTGGCGCTGCCACCACGGTTGGCCGTGATTTCTTCGCGGTAGGTACCGCCGCGTACCAGCACGGTATCGCCGCCCGCGACGACGTTCATCGCTTTCTGGATCGTCTTGAACGGGGTGTCTAGCGTCGTGCCGTTGTTGGCATCATTCCCGCTGTTGGAG
>DASTRT010000293.1:0-2697 GCA_035761085.1 Methylophilaceae bacterium | reverse complement strand
CGTGCGCCGCCCCGGTGCCGCCGCGCTCGACCTTGCCTACGTAGCCGCCGGCTGGTACGACGGCTTTTTCGAAATCGGCCTCTCCAAGTGGGACGTCGCCGCTGGCGGGCTGCTGATCCAGGAGGCAGGTGGCATCGTCGGCGATTTCGAGGGCAACGAAAGCTGGCTGGAAACCGGCAACATCGTCGGCGCCAATCCCAAACTCTTCGCCCAGATGATCCAGACCCTGGCCCCGCACCTGACCGAAGGGCTCAAGACTCCCGCTTCGACTTAATCCCCTTATGCAAGCCTTCGAGACCATCGCCGAACAACGCATCCAGGAGGCCCTGGCGCGCGGCGAGCTCGACAACCTGCCGGGAGCAGGACGGCCGTTGGACTTCGACGACGACAGGCTGGTGCCGCAAGAGCTGCGCATGGTGTTCCGCATCCTCAAGAATTCCGGCTATGTGCCGCCGGAAGTGCAAAACCTCAAGGACATCGCCGAGCTGGAGCGTGAGGTTCTGGCCTCCAGCGGCGAAAAACGCAGTCAGGCAATCAAGAAGTTGCGGCTGCTGGCAATGCGCGTCAATACCTCGCGTTCGGGTAACCTGCGGCTGGAAGCCGATTACTACGACCGCCTGGCCGGGCGCCTGGCAGCGGAATGAATACTCCGACCGAGGCGACACTTCAGCAGCACACGCCAATGATGCGGCAGTACCTGAGCATTAAGGCGCAGTATCCCGACATGCTGCTGTTCTATCGCATGGGGGATTTTTACGAGCTCTTCCATGACGATGCCGAGAAAGCCGCACGGCTACTGGGCATCACGCTGACCAAGCGTGGCGCTTCTGCCGGTGAACCTATCCGTATGGCCGGCGTGCCCTACCACGCTGCCGAGCAGTATCTGGCCAAGCTCGCCAGGCTGGGCGAATCCGTTGCTATTTGTGAACAGATCGGCGACCCGGCCAAGAGTAAGGGGCCGGTCGAGCGTCAGGTGACGCGCATCCTGACCCCGGGCACGCTGACCGATAGCGCCTTGCTGGACGACAGCCGCGACAGCCTGCTGCTGGCCATCTGTGCGGGAGAAGGCGTAATCGGTCTGGCGCGCATCAATCTGGCTTCAGGTCATTTCCTCCTCAGCGAAATCGCTGTCGGTCTGCTGGGACAGGAACTGGAGCGCATTGCCCCGGCGGAACTGCTGCTGGCCGACGATTTTCGGCATGCAGCGATTGAAGTCTGCAAATGCCCCAAGCGCCGGCTGGCGCCCTGGCAGTTCGATTTCGATTCCGCATTGCAAAGCCTGGCCAAACAGTTCGAAACGCGCGATCTGGATGGCTACGGCTGTGCCGGGCTCACGGCCGCTATCGCTGCCGCCGGCGCCTTGCTGGATTACGTCAAGCACACGCAGCGCACGACCTTGCCGCACCTTAATGGTTTGACGGTAGAGCAGACCGGGGATTACATCGGGCTGGACGCCGCCACTCGCCGCAATCTGGAGATCGATGAGACCCTGCGCGGCGAGGAGTCGCCCACGCTCTATTCACTGCTCAATACCACGCAAACCGCCATGGGTGCGCGCCTGCTGCGACATTGGCTGCACCATCCGCTGCAGGATAGGAATGTTTTGGCGGCGCGGCATGAGTCCGTAGCCGCACTGACGGGGTGCTATCAGCCGCTATGTGCATTGCTTCGTGCGGTTGGCGATATCGAGCGCATTACGGCGCGCATTGCCTTGAAGTCGGCCCGGCCGCGCGATTTATCCGGCTTGCGTGAAAGCTTGCAGCTACTGCCGCAGCTACAGAGCGAGCTGCAGGGTTTACCGCAAACCTTGCTGCAGCAACTGGCAGCCGCATTAACACCGCCCGCAGAAGCGCTGGAACTGCTTCGACAGTCAATCCAGGCAGAGCCTTCGAGCGTATTGCGCGAAGGCGGCGTGATCGCCGACGGTTATGATGCCGAGCTCGACGAGCTGCGCAGCATCCAGACCAATCACGGCGAATTCCTGCTCAAGTTCGAGGCGCAGGAAAAGGAGCGCACCGGCATCGCCAATCTCAAGGTCGAGTACAACAGCGTGCACGGCTTCTATATCGAACTGAGCCGGGCGCAGGCAGAAAGCGCGCCGACGGAATACCGTCGGCGGCAGACGCTCAAGAATGCCGAGCGCTACATCACGCCGGAACTCAAGGCTTTCGAGGACAAGGTGCTGTCGGCCAACGAGCGAGCGCTGGCACGCGAGAAGTTGCTGTACGACGAGGTGCTGGACAAGCTAGGCAAGCACATCAACCAGCTGCAGGTTAATGCCGCTGCTGTCGCCCAGCTCGATGTGCTGTGCTGCTTTGCCGAAAGAGCAGAAACGCTGAATTACGTGATGCCGGAATTCACCCAGGAGCCGGGCATTGCCATCAAGGACGGTCGCCACCCGGTGGTCGAGCAGCTGGCGCAACCTTTTATCGCCAACGATGTGACGCTGTCACCCTATCGACAGCTGTTGCTGATCACCGGGCCCAATATGGGCGGCAAATCGACGTACATGCGGCAGACGGCGCTGATCGTGCTGCTCGCGCATTGTGGCAGCTTCGTGCCGGCGACAGAGGCCAGGATGGGGCCCATCGACCGCATCTTCACTCGCATCGGCGCTTCCGATGATCTTGCCGGCGGGCGATCCACTTTTATGGTCGAAATGACCGAAACCGCCAACATCCTGCACAACGCCTCAGC
>DASTRT010000292.1:0-7012 GCA_035761085.1 Methylophilaceae bacterium | reverse complement strand
CTGCGGCCAAATTACCCACGCCTTCGTCCAGCATGATGAAGCAGTTCGCTTCGGACATCGAACGCAAAATGCCGGAACCCTGGTTGCCGGTGGGTTTGACTTTCCATTTGCCGTCGTTATCGGCAAACAGGATGCCGCGTTGGAATTCGGTGCGTCCGGGCTGCTTGCGAATATCTTCCGTAGTCATCGCATCCAGCATAGGGATGACAGGCGGCTCGGGCTGGCCCATGAGCACCAGCAGGGCTTCGCGAACGAACTGGTAGAACGTCACCATGACGGCAACGGGATTGCCTGGCAGGCCGAAATAGTGGGCGTTGCCAATTTTGCCGAAAGCCAATGGACGCCCCGGTTTCATGGCGATTTTCCAGAAAACGACCTGCCCGAGCTTGCCCAGCAGCTGCTTCATGTAGTCCGCTTCACCTACGGAAACGCCGCCGCTGGTAAGAATCACATCGGCATCCGCGGCAGCGGCCAGCAGTGACTCCTCTAGTACTTTCGGATCGTCACGTACTACCCCGAGGTCCATGATTTCGACCCCCATTCGCGTCAGCATGCCGAAGATGGTGTAGCGGTTGCTGTCATAGACCTGCCCGGACTGCAGCGTTTGGCCGATGCTCGCTAGCTCGTCACCCGTGGAAAAGAAGGCAACACGGAGTTTGCGGTAGACCTTGACCTCGCCGATGCCCAGCGAGGCAATCAGCCCGAGATCGGCGGCATGCATCTGATGACCGACCGACAGCACTACCTGTCCCAGCTTCAGGTCTTCTCCGGCAAATCGCACGTTCTGCTGAGGTCTGGGCGATTCTGTAAAAACAATGAAGGCGTTATCTACCCGTACTCTCTCCTGCATCATGACCGTATCCGCGCCAGAGGGCATGATGCCACCGGTCATGATGCGTACGCATTGCCCCTTGCCTACTGCTCCTTCGAATGGCTTACCGGCGAAAGCGGTACCGATCACCTCCAGCCGGGTCTCGCCCTGCTGTACGTCATCCATGCGGAAGGCGTAGCCATCCATGGCTGAATTGTCGCGATTGGGAACATTGCAGGGGGAAAGAATATCTTCCGCCAGCACGCGTCCCAGCGAATTGCGCAGGGGAACAGCTTCACGCACGCGCACCGGGTCCAGATAGTCGCGAATGAAACGCCGCGCTTGCGTGACCGGCATGGAATTGGGGTCGTAATCGTCCACGCAACTGGCGGCGCTAGCGAGTTCGGAAATGGGCTTTTTGCTCATGCTTACTGGATCAACTGGGGTGGCTGCACCTCTTGCCTGAGCCAACGCAGTACAAAACCCGCCACCTCTTCGGCATTGTTCAGGTTCAACAGGGGCAGGGAGGTCGTGACCGTTTCATCGGAGGCGACGGCGATGATGTTCGGGTCCGTCTCTGCCAGCAAGGGTTTGCCGAGGCTGGGCCGATGAATCTCGATTTTCGGGATGGCGGCCTGTTTGAACCCCTCCACCAGGATCAAATCGGTAAGCATGGGATCAATGTGGGTGGCCAGTTCCTCGAGCTGCGGCTCAGCCGTATTCGCCAGCTCTGTCATCAGCGCCCAGCGCCTGGATGAGCCGAGTAGCGTCTGTACAGCGCCGGCCTGACGCAGCCGATAGCTATCTTTGCCCGGATGGTCGATATCGAAGGAGTGGTGGGCGTGCTTGATAATGGAGACACGCAAGCCGCGGCTTGCAAGCGCAGGGATCAGGCGCGCGAGCAGCGTGGTTTTACCGGCGCCGCTGCTGTGTGCACAAAAGCCGAGCAGCGGAATGTGGTGGCCTGAAGTCAAGCCGCTTTTTCCTGACACTGGAGTTCCTCACGGGTGTTGATGTTGATGAATGCCTGGGGCGTGTCGTTGAATAGCACTTCGACCGCTTCTAGGCTGCCATACCATTCTTCGAATCTGCGGCCGCCTTGCAGCAGAAAATCCTGCAGATGAGGCAGCACCGTTTTGCGGCACAGGCAAAATACGGGGTGCGGCTGTTGGCCAGTTTTTGCGATCGCCACCTCTGCATCATGATCCAGCAAACCGCGCATCAGGCGGTTTACCAGGCTCATGGGCAGTAACGGCGCATCGCAGGGAGTGGTGACGACATAAGGGTGCTTGGCCTGCATCAGGCCTTTGTGCAGGCCGGCCAGCGGCCCTGCAAAGTCCTCGACGTCATCTGAAATGACGGGGTAGCCAAAGCTTGCATAAGTGTCGATCTCGCGGTTGGCGCTGATGAGGAGTTCATTGACCTGGGGTTCCAGACGCTGGATGACATGGGAAACCAGCGGTTTGCCGAGGAATTCGACCAGCCCCTTGTCTGCGCCACCCATACGGCGACCTTTGCCGCCCGCCAGAATAATGCCTGAAATACTCATGCTGAACCGGTTGGAACCCTTAACCGCCCGTCATCGACATGAAGCGGACGACTGCAGGCTTGGCGCGCTTGAGGTCGAAATCGTGGCCCTTGGGCTTGATCTGCATGCCATGCAGGATGGCGGCAATCAATGGAGCGTCGTCCTGCGGGTGCTGGCGCAGCAGTGGCAACAGGTCGACCTTGTCTTCCTGTCCCAGACACAGGAAGAGCTCGCCCTTGCAGGTGATGCGAACGCGGTTGCAGGATTCGCAGAAATTGTGGCTATGCGGCGAGATGAAGCCGACGCGTGTTTGCGTATCGGGGATGCGCCAGTAGCGCGCAGGGCCGCCGGTTGTTTCGGCGCTGCTGATCAGCGGGAAATGCGCGCTCAGCAGCTTGAAGGTTTCGTCGTTGCTGACACAGGTGGAGCCCCGGGCGTGGTCCACCTGGCCCAGCGGCATCTCTTCGATAAAGGCGATATCCACACCGCGATCTATGGCGAATTGCAGCAACGGCAGCGCTTCATCGTCATTGATGCCGCGCATGAGTACAGTATTCAGACGAATGTGTTCAAAGCCGGCTTGTCTTGCAGCGTCTATGCCGCATAGCACCTTGTCCAGCTCACCGACGCGTGTAATGCGGCGAAAGCGTTCGCTATCCAGGCTATCCAGGCTGATATTGATGCGCTTGACACCTGCCTGCCTGAGTTTGTCCGCCTGGTGCGCCAACTGGGAACCGTTGGTGGTCAGTACCAGCTCACGCAAGGCCGGCAGTTGGCCGATTTCCTCGAACAGCCACAGCGCATTCTTCCGCACCAGCGGCTCTCCGCCGGTAATGCGCACCTTGGCTACACCGAGGCTGACGAACACTCTGACCAGGCGGGCGCATTCTTCCAGGCTCAGCACCTCGTTGCGCGGCAGGAAAGTCATATCCTCGCCCATGCAGTAGACGCAGCGGAAATCGCAGCGGTCCGTGATGGACAGCCGGATATAGTCCACCTTGCGGCCGAACTGGTCGATGAGAGTCGGATGTTTTGCGTCTTCAGTCAGCACAGACAATAGCCAGATGTTCTTGGATCGGGATTTTGAATTCTAAGTGTTTAAATAGGCACGCACAACGCGTTGTAGAATTTTGACTCGCATGTACTGAGCGAATTCCATTATGACAGCCAAGAACATCAAGATACGTATTTATCATGGCGCGGTTTCCGCCATCGGCCCTGGCAAGGCCGACCTGCTGGAAGCGATAGCACAAGCCGGTTCGATTTCCGCCGCTGCCCGCAGCATGGGCATGTCCTACAAGCGTGCCTGGGATCTGGTAGACACCATGAATAAATGCTTCAAAAAACCGCTGGTCATTACCGCAACCGGCGGGTCGCAAGGCGGCGGAGCCGAGATCACGGAGTTCGGCCGGGATGTGCTCAGGCGCTACCGCGAGCTGGAAACTAAGGCGGCTCAAAGTGTACTAAATGAATTATCGGCACTGAATACCTTGCTGGCGGAGTAAGGGAGGCTTATGCACTATACCGACCTGTTTGACGTGTCTGCCCGGATGGCACAGAATATACTTCCAGCCTCTGATAACAAATTCAAATTAATGGTTTAGATGATGATGTCGCAGGATGTTCTCGGGCGCATAGACGCCCATATCGAAACGCACAAGGCTGCCCCCGGCGCCTTGCTTCCCTTGCTGCATGCCATTCAGGACGATATTGGCTATATTCCGCAAGACAGCTATTCCGTGATTGCCAAGGCATTGAACCTGTCGGTGGCCGAAGTGCATGGCGTCGTCAGCTTCTACCATCATTTCCGTACGAAAGCACCGGGCAAGCATATCCTGCATATCTGCCGGGCCGAATCCTGCCAGGCCATGGGTGCCGCAGCGCTCGAAGCCCATGCCAAGTCCAGACTTGCGGTCGATTATCACGAGACCAGCAGCGACGGCAGCATTACGCTGGAACCCATTTATTGCCTGGGAAATTGCGCGCTGTCACCCGCCGTCATGCTCGATGAAAAGGTGTACGGCCGCGTCAGCAATACCCGGCTGGATGAACTCATTGCTACTGCCGAGGCCGCAGAATGACGATCAAGGTATACGTTCCACGCGACTCTTCCGCCGTTTCCGTCGGCGCTGACGAGGTTGCCACCAGAATCATTGTCGAGGCTGCAAGCCGAGGCGTTTCCGTCGACGTCGTCCGCAACGGCTCACGCGGCATGTTCTGGCTCGAGCCACTGGTCGAAGTGGCAACTGATAGAGGTCGCGTTGCTTATGGGCCAGTGACGCCGGCAGATGTGGCGGGGTTGTTCGACAGCGATTTCCTGCATGGGGGATCGCATGCGCTGAACCTGGGGCTTACCGACGAATTGGCATGGCTCAAGAACCAGGAGCGCCTGACCTTTGCCCGTGTCGGCATCACCGATCCGGTTTCGCTGGATGACTATCTTGCTCATGATGGCTATCGCGGCCTGCAGCGTGCTTTAAGCCTTGCGCCTGCGGCCATCGTGCAGGAAGTCACGGACTCCGGCCTGCGCGGACGCGGCGGTGCCGCTTTCCCCACCGGCATCAAGTGGAAGACCGTGTTCGACTGCCAGGCCGAACAGAAATACATCGTTTGCAATGCCGACGAAGGCGATTCCGGTACCTATTCCGATCGCATGATCATGGAGGGCGATCCCTTCGTGCTTATCGAGGGCATGACCATCGCCGGCATCGCTGTTGGCGCCACGCAGGGCTACATCTATCTGCGCTCGGAATATCCGGACGCACTGGCGGTACTCAACGAAGCCATCGCCATGGCGTATGAACAAAACTACCTGGGCGACAACGTCCTCGGCAGCGGTCACAACTTCCATCTGGAAGTGCGCCGCGCCGCTGGCGCCTACATCTGTGGCGAGGAAACCTCGCTGCTGGAAAGCCTGGAAGGCAAGCGCGGACAGGTGCGCTACAAGCCGCCGTTACCGGCCATCGAAGGCCTGTTTGGCAAGCCCACCGTAGTCAACAACGTGGTGTCGCTGGCGACCGTGCCCATCATCCTCGACAAGGGTGCCGAGTTCTACAAGAACTATGGCATGGGACGTTCGCGCGGCACGCTGCCGTTCCAGCTGGCTGGCAACATCAAGCATGGCGGGCTGGTGGAAAAGGCCTTCGGCCTCACCTTGCGCCAGTTGCTGTATGACTTTGGCGGCGGCTCGGCATCCGGTCGGCCAATCCGTGCGGTGCAAGTCGGCGGCCCGCTGGGCGCCTACCTGCCGGAATCGCAGTTCGATACGCCGCTTGATTACGAGAAGTTCAGCGAGATCTGGGCGGTGCTGGGTCATGGCGGTGTCGTGGCGTTCGACGATACCGTGGACATGGCCAAGATGGCGCGTTACGCCTTCGAATTCTGCGCCATCGAATCCTGCGGCAAGTGCACGCCGTGCCGCATCGGCTCCACGCGCGGGGTGGAAGTCATGGACAAGATCATGAGCGGCGAGGATCGCGCAAAGAACATCACGCTGGTGCGTGATCTCAGTGATACCCTGCTGAACGGTTCCCTGTGTGCACTGGGAGGCATGACGCCGTACCCGGTGTTGAGCGCGATAAACCATTTTCCCGAAGATTTCGGGATCGGCCGCGAGGGCGCCATGGACGAGAAACAGGCCGAGCTGGAAAAGGTCGATATCAGCTATTAGCGGCTGGTGACGCGAAGGCTAGGCGAGGAGAGCAATATGGATACGCAAAAAGATTATGGAACGCCGCGCAAGGAGTCCGCGCAGCAGGTCACGCTGGAAATCGACGGCCGTCAGGTGAAGGTGCCAGCCGGCACATCGATCATGCGCGCCTCGATCGAGGCCGGCATCAATGTGCCCAAGCTGTGCGCTACGGACAGTCTGGAGCCATTCGGTTCATGCCGCCTTTGCCTGGTGGAAATCGAGGGCCGGCGTGGTTATCCGGCTTCGTGCACCACGCCGGTCGCTGAAGGCCTCAAGGTACATACGCAGACGCCCAAGCTGGCGGATATCCGCCGTGGTGTCATGGAGCTCTACATCTCCGACCACCCGCTCGACTGCCTGACCTGTTCTGCCAACGGCGCCTGCGAACTGCAGGACATGGCGGGTGCCGTGGGCTTGCGCGAAGTGCGCTACGGTTATGATGGCGAGAACCATCTGGATGCGCCAAAAGACACGTCGAATCCCTATTTCACCTTTGATCCCTCCAAGTGTATCGTCTGCTCGCGTTGCGTACGGGCCTGCGAGGAGACGCAAGGCACCTTTGCATTGACGATCCAGAGCCGCGGTTTCGATTCCAAGGTGGCTTCCGGCATCGAGAATTTCCTCGACTCGGAGTGCGTGTCCTGCGGTGCCTGCGTGCAGGCCTGCCCAACCGCCACCCTGATGGAAAATACCATCATCGAGCACGGCGTTCCGGAGCATACCGTCACCACTACCTGCGCCTATTGCGGCGTCGGCTGCTCTTTCAATGCCGAAATGAAGGGCGAAGAAGTGATCCGCATGGTGCCCAACAAGGATGGCGGCGCCAACCACGGTCATTCCTGCGTCAAGGGCCGCTTCGCCTGGGGTTATGCCACCCACCGCGACCGCGTGCTGACCCCGATGGTGCGCGAGCGCATCACCGATCCCTGGCGCGAGACGAGCTGGGAGGAGGCGATCGGCCGGGTCGCCAACGAGTTCCGCC
>DASTRT010000291.1:0-8937 GCA_035761085.1 Methylophilaceae bacterium | reverse complement strand
TCGGCATCGTGCTGGCGTTCCTCATCTTGCGTAGCGACAAGCCGCAGCCTGCCAGCCCCGACCACGAAGCACCCGCAATGGCTGATACTGCCAACCTTCCGCAGGATACGCACGAGCACCCAGCGCCACCCCCGGAATTTCCGCGCGGACCGCATGGCGGCAAACTGTTCACCCAGGATGGCTACAGCGTGGAAGTCACCATTTTCGAGGAAAACACGCCGCCGCAATTCCGGCTCTACACCTATCAGGACAAAACGCCACTGGCACCTTCCGCCTCGACCATCAGCATGCAGATCGAACGCCTTGGCCGTGCACCTCAGCCCATCACCCTGGTGCCTGAAGCGGATTATCTCAAGAGCCAGCAGGTGATTGGTGAGCCGCATTCCTTCAAGGTTGCCATCACCGCCAAGCATGGCGGCAAGAATTACCAGTTCAACTATGAGCAGGTGGAAGCGCGCGCCCACATGACCGGCCGCCAGGTCGAACTCAACGGCATCGAAATCCTCACTGCCGGGCCTGCCCGCATTAAGAGCACCCTCAACCTCATGGGTGAAATCCGCGTCAACGCCGACCGCTCCGTTTTCGTGGTGCCGCGCCTCAGCGGCCTAGTGGAAGCCGTGCCGGTCAATGCCGGCGACAAGGTGAAAAAAGGCCAGGTGCTGGCGGTGATTTCCAGCCAGTCGCTGGCTGACCAGCGCAGCGAACTGATGGCTGCGCAAAAGCGGCTGGCACTGGCGCGTACCACCTATGAGCGCGAGAAAAAGCTGTGGGAAGACAAGATCTCCGCCGAGCAGGATTACCTGCAAGCGCGCCAGGCCATGCAGGAAGCCGAAATCGCCGTGCAAAGTGCGCGCCAGAAACTGACCGCTATTGGCGGCAATGCCGGCAACGGCAGCACCCTCACGCGCTATGAAGTACGCTCGCCGATCGATGGCGTGGTGACCGACAAGCAGGTGGCCGTCGGCCAGGTGGTCGGGGAAAACAGCACCATCTTCATGGTGGCAGACCTTTCCAGCGTATGGGCCGAGCTCACTGTCTACGCCAAGGACCTGCCGACCATACGCACCGGTCAGCAGGTCACGGTCAAGGCTACCGCCTTCGACGCTGAAGCTACCGGCACCGTCTCCTATATCGGTTCGCTGGTCGGCGAACAGGCGCGCACCACTACCGCTCGGGTAGTGCTGCCCAATCCTGAAGGCTTGTGGCGGCCCGGGTTGCCGGTGAATGTCGAAGTCGTTTCGGAGGAAACCAGCGTACCGCTGGCGGTGGCAGAAGAAGGTTTGCAGACGCTCAACGACAAGACCGTGGTATTCGCCCGCTATGGCGAGAATTTCGAAGCGCGGCCGCTCAAGCTGGGACGTCGCGACGGCCGCTATGCCGAAGTGCTGGAAGGCCTGCTGCCCGGCGAAAAATATGCCGCCAAGAACAGCTTCCTGGTCAAGGCCGAGCTTGGCAAGGCCAGCGCCAGCCATGACCACTAGGGAGCACGCACATGTTTGAGAAAATCATCCGCTTCTCGCTACAGCGCTCCGGCCTGCTCCTGCTGCTGGTCGCCGCCATGGCGGTGCTGGGCGTCTACAGCTACCAGCATCTGCCGATCGACGCGGTGCCCGACATTACCAACGTCCAGGTACAGGTAAATATATCGGCACCCGGCTATTCGCCGCTGGAGGCCGAGCAGCGCATCACCTATCCGGTGGAGAATGCACTGTCCGGCCTGCCACGTCTGGAAAGCACACGCTCGATCTCGCGCTACGGCCTGTCCCAAATCACGGTCGTATTCGAGGAAGGCACGGATATCTACTTCGCCCGCCAACTGGTCAATGAGCGCATCCAGCTCGCCAAGGAAAGCCTCCCGCCGGGTATCCAGCCGGTCATGGGACCGACTTCCACCGGCCTGGGTGAAATCTACATGTGGACGGTAGTGGCCAGGGAAGGCGCACTCAAGCCGGACGGCACACCCTATAGTGCGATGGACCTGCGCGAGATCCAGGACTGGATCATCAAGCCGCAGCTGCGCACCGTACCCGGCGTCAACGAGATCAACACCATCGGCGGCTATGTGCGCGAATACATCGTTGCACCGCTGCCTGATCAGCTGGTGGCGCAGAATGTCTCGCTGTCCGATCTGGTCGAGGCGCTGGGCCGCAACAATGCCAATGTCGGCGCCGGCTTCATCGAGAAATCCGGCGAGCAATACCTGGTTCGCGTCCCAGGGCAGGTGCAGGGCACGCAGGATATCGCCAACATCGTCGTCGCGACCAGAAACGGCATCCCCGTGCATGTGCGCGACGTGGCCGAGGTCAGTATCGGGCATGCACTCAGGAGCGGTGCCGCCACCCAGAACAGCCAGGAAGTGGTGCTGGGAACGGTCTTCATGCTCATGGGCGAAAATAGCCGCATCGTCTCCGCCGCCGTGGACAAGAAGCTGGAGGAGATCAACAAGACGCTGCCGGCGGGCGTGGAGGCGCAAACGGTCTACAACCGCACGCTGCTGATCGACAAGGTGATCCAGACCGTGCAGAAAAACCTGGTGGAAGGCGCGCTGCTGGTCATCGCCGTGCTGTTCATCTTTCTCGGCAATATCCGCGCGGCGCTGATCACCATGCTGATCATCCCGCTCGCCATGCTGTTCACCTTCACCGCCATGTTCGAGAACAAGGTGAGCGCCAATCTCATGAGCCTGGGCGCGCTCGATTTTGGCATCATCATCGACGGTGCGGTGGTCATCGTGGAGAACTGCATGCGGCGGCTGGCCCACGCGCAGACCGGCCTCGGCCGGGCGTTGACGCGCCAGGAGCGCAATGAGGTGGTGTTCGAGGCTGCGAAGGAGGCGCGCCGGCCGCTGCTGTTCGGCCAGCTCATCATCATGGTGGTCTACCTGCCGATTTTTACCCTGACTGGGGTCGAGGGCAAGATGTTCCACCCCATGGCGTTCACCGTGGTCGCCGCGCTCATCGGCGCCATGATCCTGTCCGTTACCTTCATCCCGGCTGCAGTCGCCCTGTTCGTCAGCGGCCGCGTGGCGGAGAAGGAAAATCGCCTGATTACCGGCGCCAAGCGCTTCTACCACCCGGTGCTCGACTGGTCGCTGCAAAACCGCCCCGTAGTGCTCACGCTCGCCCTGGTTTCCCTCGTGCTGAGCGGCCTGCTGGCTTCACGCCTGGGCAGCGAATTCATCCCCAACCTCAACGAAGGCGACATCACCATGCATGCGCTGCGCATCCCAGGCACCAGCCTGACGCAGGCCATCGCCATGCAGAAGGAGCTGGAGCACACGCTGAAAGCCTTCCCGCAGGTAGACAAGGTGTTCGCCAAGCTGGGTACCGCGGAGATCGCCAACGATCCGATGCCGCCCAGCGTGGCCGACAACTACGTGATGATGAAGCCGCGCGACCAGTGGCCCGACCCCAAGCTGAGCCGTGACAAGCTGATCGCGGAGATGCAGGCGGCCGTGGCGCAGGTGCCGGGCAACAACTATGAGTTCACCCAGCCCATCCAGATGCGCTTCAATGAGTTGATTTCAGGTGTGCGCAGCGATGTCGGCGTGAAGGTGTTCGGCGACGACATGGAGAAAATGACGGCAGCCGCCGAAGCCATCGCCCGGGTGCTGCAGAGCATTCCGGGCGGCGCGGACGTCAAGGTGGAGCAGACTTCGGGCCTGCCCATCCTCACCGTACAGATCGACCGCAGCAAGATTGCCCGCCTCGGCCTCAATGTGGCTGACGTGCAGCAGGCTGTCGCCATCGCCCTGAATGGCGAGGAGGCCGGCACGGTTTTCAATGGCGACAGGCGCTTCGATGTGGTTGTACGGCTGCCGGAAAAGCTGCGCAACGATCTCGACGCCATCGCCCGGTTGCCGATCCGTTTGCCTGGAAATGACGGCAAGGCCGCCTATACACGGCTGGGGGAAGTCGCCACGCTCAATCTCGCGCCCGGGCCCAACCAGTTCAGCCGTGAGAATGGCAAGCGGCTGGTGATTGTTACCGCCAACGTGCGCGATCGTGATATCGGCTCTTACGTCGCCGAGGCACAGCAGCGCGTGGCGCAGGAGGTCAAGCTGCCCGTCGGCTACTGGATCACCTGGGGCGGCATTTTCCAGCAACTGGAATCGGCCAGCCAGCGGCTCGCCATCGTGGTGCCGATTGCGCTGCTGATCGTGTTCGTGCTGCTGTATGCCATGTTCAGCAACCTGCGCGACGGGCTCATCGTCTTCAGCGGCGTGCCTTTCGCCATGACGGGCGGCGTACTTGCGCTGTGGCTGCGCGATATTCCGCTTTCGATCTCGGCCGGCGTCGGCTTCATCGCGCTGTCCGGCGTCGCTGTGCTCAATGGCCTGGTCATGATTTCCTTCATCCGCTCCTTGCGGGAAGACGGGCTGGGGCTGGATAAGGCAATCACGCAAGGCGCATTGACGCGGTTACGGCCGATTCTGGTCACGGCGCTGGTTGCCTCGCTGGGCTTCATCCCGATGGCAATCGCCACGGGAACCGGCGCGGAAGTGCAACGGCCACTGGCTACCGTGGTGATTGGCGGCATCTGGTCATCCACCCTGCTGACGCTGCTGGTGTTGCCGGTGCTGTACCGTATCGTGCACAGGAAGCATGCTGTGGAATAAAGGAAGACGACGTTGCGGCCGAACCAAGTTGCCGGGATTGACTCATACCAGGCATCAAGGTTAAATGGCCGCAATTGTCCCCCGGCTTTTCGATGAAAAAACTCATCTCCTGCTTTCTGGTGTTCTGGCTGCCGCTCTTCGTGAGCACGGCAGGCTATGCCTCGACCCAGATGCAGCGCTATGAGATGCAAGCCCAGGCCGCGAGCGCAATCGAGCAGACGGTGATGCAGGATGACCAGATGCCCGAGCACTGCAGTATGCATATGGACAACAATGGGCATATGGACAGCAGCAGCCAGGACCAGCCCTCCAAGCACGCCAGCCATGGCAGCTGCGACCATTGCGGCTTCTGCCTCAATCTTGGCTTTTACCCTGTGGCCGCAATCGCAGATCTGCCTTACTTCCGTCACACCCTGGGCGGCAACATTGCCTGGGTTCCCACGACTCATCTCACTCCCGCCGAGCTTCGCCCGCCTATTGCCAGTTAACCACTGACCGGTTAACCAACAATCAGGAGGGACAATGTCTACAAGAATATTATCTGGCCTTGGCCTTGTGCTATTGGCCTTGCAGGCGCAGGCCGCACCCATGGGATTCAAGGACTCATGGATGAGCATGGGGGATTTCAGCCCCAACTGGCGCGAGGTCTTCGCCAACTACGCGACCACGCCGCGCGACGCCTTCGGCCTCGGGTATACCTACATGCGTTCGGATGATGAGGAGCAGACGCGCAACCTGGCGGAGCTCAACTACACCCATCTCTTCAAGCGCTGGAATCTGAGAGATGCGCAGGCCAATTTCTGGTTCATCGGCGGCATCGGGGCCTTGCGGGGCAATGATTTCGACGGCACCAAAACCATGGTCTCGCCCGGCATCCAGTTCGATTACGAGACCACACGCGTCTATTTCTCGGCCACCCAACGGCTATACCGTGCCCACGACATCAACCATGACTTCAGCTCTGTACGGGCCGGTTTCTCGTTCTATGAAACCGATTACGACCAGACTCAGCCATGGTTCATTCTCGAGGCCCGGCATATGAACGATCTGTCAGACAAGGTCGAGGTAACGCCCATGCTGCGCCTCATCAACAAAAACTATTTCGTCGAAGCAGGCGTGAATAACTCAAGCCAGCTGCGCTTCAACTTCATGTATATCTTTTAAGGAAAATCACCATGAAAAAATTCGTTGTTTTCATTGCACTCGCTCTCGCTTCCAACCTGGCTTTTGCCGCCTCGTCCATCCGCGCCGAGGTAAATGGCATGGTATGCGCCTTCTGTGCACAGGGTATCGAAAAGAAGCTCAAGAATCTGAGCCAGACGCAGGACGTATTCGTCGATCTCAAGAAGCGTGTCGTGGCAGTCCAGCTCAAGGACCAGCAGACGCTGGCCAGGGAAGACTTTACTAAAATCATCCAGGACGCCGGCTATGAAGTCAGCAAGTTCGAGGTGGTAAATCAGCCGCTTGCCGACATCAAGGCTGAGCTTGGAAGCAGCAAATGAGCGAAGCAGCCGACTTGAAAGGCGGCCGGGGCGACCCGGCCCTCGACCTGGCGCTTGTCCGCCGGGCAAACCTGGCGTCGCTGTTTGCCAGCAGCTCCACCCTGATCTGCTGCGCGCTGCCGGCCCTGTTCGTAAGCCTGGGGGCTGGCGCGGTCCTGGCCGGCATCGTCAGCAATGTGCCGCAGCTCATCTGGGTGAGTGAGCACAAACCCCTGGTGTTCGGCACCGCTGCTGCACTGCTAGCGCTGGCAGGCCTTATGCAATGGCGGGCGAGGTACTTGCCCTGCCCGGCAGATCCGGCGTTGGCAGCGGCATGCACCCGAGCAAGGAAAAACTCACTGCGGGTTTATCTGGTATCCGTAGGGATTTTTGCTGTCGGCGCCTGGTTCGCATTTGCAGCGCCGTTGCTGGCGAGTTGAAGCTTTACCGGCTGGGAAAACGTCGCTAGCTCAAAAGATGCTGGCGCGATTGCGGCGGCTGGGTAAACACCATGAAAGGCTCGCTGGGCAGGATCAGCTTGAACACGCTGCCCTCGCCCAGCCTGCTTTCCACCTGAATGGTGCCGCCCAGCATCTCGGCAAGCGAGAGGCTGATGGTAAGGCCAAGCCCGGTGCCACCGTATTGCCGGGCATTGCCGGCATCTGCCTGGCGGAAGGCTTCGAAAATGATCTGCTGCTTTTCCTCGCTGATGCCGATACCGGTATCAGTGACGGAAAACTGTATCGCAGTGAGGGCCTCGCCCAGCAGTGAAGCCTGCACAACATCCGCGGGCACCACGGCGATTTCCAGCGTAACCGCGCCTTTACTGGTGAACTTGAAAGCGTTGGTCAGCAGGTTCTTGAGTATCTGCAGCAGGCGACGCTCGTCGGTCACGAATCTTTCCGGCAGCTCGGGCGACATCGTGATCTGAAAATCGAGCTGCTTCTTGCGCGCGATTTCGGAATAGCCATTCATCAGCGCATCGTGCAGATGCTGCCAATTGACCTGGCCAGGCTCCACCGTAAGCGAAACGCCGGATTCGATCTGGGCCATATCCAGCAGATCGTTCACCAGCGTGAGCAGATCCTGCGCGGATTCGACGATCACCTCCGCATACTTGCGCTGCTTGTCGGTGAGGTTTTTCTCGGGGTTTTCCGCCAGCAACTGGCTGATGAGCAGCAGGCTGTTGAGCGGCGTGCGCAGCTCGTGCGACGTGTTGGAGAGAATATCCGACTTGGCCTGGCTGGCACGCTCGGCAATCATCTTGGCTTCGGCCAGCTCGTGGTTGGATTGCGCCAGCTCGGCCGTGCGCTCCATCACCTTGAGCTCCAGCTCGGCATGCGCCTCCTTGAGCGCTTGCTGGTCCCTGATGCGCTGGGTGATATCGCTAAACAGCAGCGCCACCAGCATTTCTTCGGGCTTGCCGATGCGGAAGGCATAGGCAGAAAACCAGCGATTCAACTCCTTCGATTCATGCTCGAAGCGGACCGGCTGTCCCGTCACCGCCACATCGCGATAGGTCTTGAACCAGAATTCCTCCAGATGGGGCCTAAGCTCGCGCACCCACTTGCCTTCGGCATGCCACAGGCCGGATTGCTCCGCAAACGAATCGTTGACTTCAATGAACTGGTAATCCAGCGGCTTGCCCGGCTCATCGCGCACCTTGATGACGCAATACCCCTGGTCGATGGATTGGAACAGCAGACGGTATTTTTCCTCGCTCTCACGCAGCCGGTTCTCGGCCAGCTTGCGTTCGGTGACATCCGAGCCTTGTACGAAGATACCGATCACCTTGCCGGCATCATCCTTGATCGGCTGGTAGACGAAATCGACAAAGACCTCACGATCCCTGCCATCCGGGTCGTGCAATATGATCGGCATGTCGTGGCCTTTGAATATCTCACCGGAGGCCCTGACCTGATCGAGCAGCTCGAAATAGCCCTGGGATACCACTTCCGGGACGACATCCCGTGCCGGCCTGCCAATCAACTCGCGGCCTGGGAGCAAAGCCATATAGGCCTTGTTTGCCAGCTCGAAGACATAGCCATCCCCTCGCAGCAGTGCGAAGAATGCAGGGGAGTCATCAAACATCTGGTGAAACAGATCACCATCAGCAAGCAGACGTTTCATAGGCAGTGCTCGTCGTAATTCCAGCGCAGGTTGCAAAAGTGGGCCTAAGAGGCCGTTTTGAGCTTGCCAGCCGAATTAGATAGGGGTGCTAAAAGAGTACCAGATGAAAGCGGATTTGTGGGAGTGAACTGAGATTGCTGGAAAGCCCGAGAGACAGTCCTTCGTATTGTTGATTGATTCATCTGAAGGTATTGAGGGCTTGGGTGTAAGAAATGGACTAGAGTTTACTAAAAGGGCATTTCAGGTCCTGAATAGGATTCAATCTCCTCAGTAGGATAAGTTGTGTTCTGAATGGGACAAGCCCTCAATACTTCTCTCAGCATTCGGAGCCGCTTCCTTAATTCAGATCCTTGCCTTTTGTGAAACCGATTCAGTTGCCCAACTTTGGCGCCTAGACTATTCACTTGTGCAGCTATTTCCAGCCCTCTTTCACCTTTCTGTATGCGATTCTCCAATTGATACAGAGCGGCTCTGAGATTGCTTCTTTGTTGTCGGGTTAGAGAGACCTTGTCATTGGTTACTAGCTTAGTAACAAGAATCCGGCTTCCTTGAGTTTGAATCTCGTGCTTTTCTCTTTTAGGCGAATAACCCTTGCTATGCAGCATGCTAAAAACGGCTGAAATAACTTGGCTCTTCTCAGAGTTATTTAAGTGACGTGAGCTTGAAACAGTTATGTCATCAACAAATCTTGAGTATTGAAGACCTTGC
>DASTRT010000290.1:0-9126 GCA_035761085.1 Methylophilaceae bacterium | reverse complement strand
AATCTGCTACACGCACAAGGCTCGGTTAAAAGCATCGATGAGTTGCTGAATACGGAAATGCCACTTTCCGAGTTGGTGAAAGCGATTTCAAGCGGCGTGGAGGAAAGGGGGACGGCAAGCTCACTGGCAATGGCTGCCCTGGACCAGCTAGATCAGGCCACCAATAACACTCCGATCAAGCTAGCGGACATTCTGGCGGTCAGCGCACCCAATAGTGATGCCGGAACCGATGTCAGCCTAAATGCATACTCACTCATCACTGCTGCCGCCTTGTTCGCCAATAAAGGAAGCACGATAGATTTATCCATTCCCCCTTTATCAGCCGCGATTACCATCACGCAGGCCCCGGTCCTTGCTATAGGTCCCAGCGAGGGGGGGAGCTGCACTAATGCACATACTGCTCAGCTGACTGTCAGCGCATCACTTGCGGCGGGGTTGGCAAATGTCGATCTGAATCTTGAGGTGGCTTCGGGTACCGCGAACCTGATTGATTTCACTGATAATGGGGATGAGTCGCACGTGATTATTGGGGCCAAGCCCAGCATTGCGACAATCACCATTTCTGCTACCGTTCTCGGATTGCCCGTTCCCTTGGCTGCATTACCTCCAATTGGTTCTGCTGTTGCCCAGAATCTTGATTTTGATGTAGAACATCCGACAGCGGACCACCTCCCGCAAACCATAACCGCTTCCACTCCGCTCGGGGGAACATTGGCAAGCGTGCTAGAGGGGTTGGGGGCTCCCTCCGCCGTTGGTGCTATTTTCGACACGCTTGGCAGCCAGTTGATCGACCCTTTGCTCGAGATGCTAGGTATCAAGTTGGGCGTGATGGACGTGACCCTGCAGGGCATCCAGCTGCGACAGTCCAAGCCATTGGTAATCTAGCAACACCCCTCTGTATTTATTGATCGGCCTGTGTCGCATTTGACATAGGTCAAGTCTGGCCCTTACGTCCGCCGGTAATCTTCGGCCATGGACGACACTGTTAATCTGCCGAATGCTGCCTCTGCTCGCGTAGCCGAGCCCGGCTGGCTGGCGCTGGATGCGCCTGCCGAATGGGCCGCGTTCAGCGAGCCATATGCCGACAACGAAAAATCCCTCCAGCGCTCGCATTTCGTAGTGGAGGGTATGCATTGTGCTGCCTGTTCGGTGGCGGTCGAGCAGGCGCTGAAGTCGGTAAAAGGTGTCCAGGAGGCCGAAGTCAGCGCTGCCAGCGGTCGCGCCAGCGTTGTCTGGTCCGACAAGGCCGCGAAACCTTCGGACATGGCACGCGCCGTCGTCACGGCCGGGTACCGGCTGCTGCCGGCTACCGATAACTCACTCATCGTGCAGCGCAAGAAAGCACGTCGCCTGGCCTTGTGGCGCTGGCTGGTTGCAGGGTTCTGCATGATGCAGGTCATGATGTATGCATGGCCTGCTTACGTCTCCGGGCCGGGCGAGATGAGCGCAGACATGGCAAGCCTGCTGCGCTGGGCTTCCTGGGTGCTCACCCTGCCAGTCATGTTCTTTTCCAGCGGTCCGTTCTTCAGCAGCGCGATCAGTGCTCTGAAGCAGCGGCGCATTGGCATGGACCTGCCCGTTGCATTGGGCATCGTCATCACCTTCGTCGTCAGTTCCGCCGTCACTTTCGATCCGACGGGGTGGTGGGGGCACGAAGTCTATTTCGATTCGCTGACCATGTTCGTCTTCTTCCTGCTGACTGGCCGCTGGCTGGAAGCTGGCCTGAGGGACCGTACCGCAGGCTCCCTGGAAGCGCTGATGCGCCGACTTCCCGAAAGCACGGAGCGCAAAAATGCCAACGGGATCTTCCGTCGTGTGGGCGTTCGCCAATTGCAATTGGGCGACATCATCCGCGTGCTGCCGGGAGAAGCCTTCCCCGCGGATGGACGCCTCCTGCGCGGCGATACACTGGCCAATGAATCGCTGCTGACGGGCGAATCGCGGCCCCTGGCCAAGCAGATGGGAGATACCGTAATCGCTGGCAGCTACAATCTGTCCAAGTCGGTCGAGGTGCTGGTACAACAGCTCGGCAAGGCGACGCGCTACGGGCAAATCGTCGCGCTCATGGAACGTGTCGCCACCGACAAGCCGCGTCTGGCCATCCTGGCTGACCGTATCGCGCGCCCTTTCCTCATCCTGGTGCTGATCGCTGCCACCGGTGCTGCCGCATACTGGTGGCATACCGACCCCAGTCGAGCCTTGATGGCGGCTGTGGCCGTACTCATCGTCACCTGTCCGTGCGCCTTATCCTTGGCCACACCTGCTGCCATGCTGGCTACCGCCGGCGCGCTTGCCCGCAAGGGTGTTCTGGTGCGACGGCTACAGGCGATCGAAACGCTGGCGCAGATCGACACCGTGGTATTCGACAAGACCGGCACCCTGACGCATGACCGCATGGCAGTGGCCGACATCATCACGCGCAAGGGACTCAAATCCGAGTTCGCGCTGGGGCTTGCTTCGGCGCTGGCCAGTCACTCACTGCACCCTGCCTCCCGGGCGCTGGTCGCCGCCTACTCGGGACCAGCCAAGGCCCTGCTGGATGACGTGCAGGAGTCGCCAGGCCAAGGCATCACCGCGCGCTCGGGGCAGCGGCAGCTGCGCCTGGGCTCTGCTGCATTCTGCAGTGTGGAAGCCGTATCCGGTGCGCTGCAGGTGCATCTGGCCGACAACGATGGCTGGCTAGCCACATTCAATTTGGAAGAAGAGGTGCGCGAGGACGCTTCCGAAGCGATTGGCGCTTTGAAACGGGAGGGCATCGCCGTGCAGATGCTTTCCGGTGACCGGCAGAAATCCGCGCAACGCATCGGTGACCGGCTGGGCCTGGATCTACTGCGCGCAGACGCTACCCCGCAGGACAAGCTGGCGCACATGCAGGGGCTGCAGGCGGGCGGCCGCAAGGTTGCAATGGTCGGCGACGGCCTCAATGACGGCCCGGTGCTGGCCTGTGCCAATGTTTCCGTTGCCATGGGGCAAGCCGTGCCGCTCGCCCAGGCCCAATCCGATTTCGTAGTTCTCGGCGGCCAGCTCAGGGTGATCCCCGAACTGGTCATTCATGCGCGTCGTACCTTGCGTGTCGTGCGGCAAAATCTGGCTTGGGCCGCACTCTACAACGCAATCTGCATACCGCTAGCCGTGGCCGGCATATTGCCCGCCTGGCTCGCCGGTCTGGGCATGGCCGCCAGCTCTATCCTCGTCGTGCTGAATGCAGCACGGCTGACCCGCAACGGCAAGGAGGCCTGATGGACATCCTGTACATGCTGATCCCGCTCTCCGTCGTGCTCGTGCTCATCATTCTTGGCGTCCTCTGGTGGGCCATCTACACCGGCCAGCTGGAAGACCTGGAAGAAGAAGGCGAGCGCATCCTGCACGAGGATTGATATTCGTCAAATCCGTACGCGTGCATTTCTAGAAAAATGAATACTGATTACAAACCTTGGGGGAGTCATGAGCGTTCCTGAAACTCAAACTATCAACTACAACGATACCGTCGTGCGGCAATTCGCCATCATGGCGGTGATCTGGGGCGTGGTCGGCATGGCTGTGGGAGCGTTCATCGCTGCCCAGCTTGCCTGGCCCGCACTCAACTTCGACCTGCCGTGGACCAGCTTTGGCCGTTTAAGACCATTGCATACCAATGCGGTGATTTTCGCCTTTGGCGGCTGCACGCTGTTTGCCACCTCGTATTACGTGGTGATGCGCACCTGCCAGACACAGCTCTTCATGCCCAAGCTTGCTTCGTTTACTTTTTGGGGCTGGCAGGCTGTAATCGTGGCGGCAGCCATCTCCCTGCCACTCGGTTACACCTCCGCCAAAGAGTATGCAGAGCTCGAATGGCCCATCGATATCCTGATCGCCTTTGTCTGGATTGCCTATGCCGTCGTGTTCTTCGGCACCATCGGCAGGCGCAAGGTGAAGCATATCTACGTGGCTAACTGGTTCTTCGGCGCCTTCATCCTGGCGGTGGCGCTGCTGCACATCGTCAACAGTGCGGAAATTCCGGCCGGCTGGATGAAATCCTACTCGGCTTACGCCGGCGTACAGGATGCTATGGTGCAGTGGTGGTACGGCCATAACGCCGTGGGCTTCTACCTGACCGCGGGCTTCCTGGGCATCATGTACTACTTCGTGCCCAAACAGGCCGAGCGTCCGGTGTACTCCTACAGTCTTTCTATCGTGCACTTCTGGGCGCTGATCTTTACCTATATGTGGGCGGGTCCGCATCACCTGCATTACACGGCGCTGCCCGACTGGACGCAATCGCTGGGCATGGTGTTTTCGCTGATCCTGCTGGCGCCTTCCTGGGGCGGCATGATCAACGGCATGATGACGCTCTCCGGCGCCTGGCACAAACTGCGCACCGACCCCATCCTGCGTTTCCTGATCGTGTCGCTCTCCTTCTACGGCATGAGCACCTTCGAAGGCCCGATGATGGCCATCAAGACGGTCAACTCACTGTCGCACTACACCGACTGGACCATCGGCCACGTGCACTCCGGCGCACTGGGCTGGGTCGGCCTGGTCTCCATGGGCGCCCTCTACTACATGATTCCGCGCCTGTTCGGCCAGAAGAAGATGTTCAGCGTGGATGCCATCGAAGTGCACTTCTGGCTGGCCACCATCGGCATCGTGCTCTATATCGCCGCCATGTGGATCGCCGGCGTGATGGAAGGCCTGATGTGGCGTTCGATCAATGACGACGGCACGCTGACCTACACCTTCGTCGAAGTCGTGAAGGCTACGCATCCCTACTACCTGATGCGCCTGCTGGGCGGTGTGCTGTATCTCTCCGGCATGCTGGTCATGGCCTGGAACGTATTCAAGACCGCAACCCAAGGGAAAGCCACTGCTGCGGCAATCCCACCGGTTGCAGCTTCAGCCTGAGGAAAAAGACATGGTTAAAAAAGCCACAACCGAACAACACGACAACCATCAAGAAGCCAAGGGCTTCAGTCACGAGAAGGTCGAGACCAACAACTTTCTCATGATCGTGCTGATCCTGCTGGTGATCTCCATCGGCGGCCTGGTCGAAATCGTGCCGCTGTTCTTCCAGAAGACGACCACCGAGCCGATCACCGGGCTCAAGCCCTATACGGCCTTGCAGCTTGCCGGGCGCGATATCTATGTACGTGAAGGCTGCTACAACTGCCACTCGCAGATGATCCGGCCATTCCGTGCCGAGACCTTGCGTTACGGTCACTACTCGGTGGCGGGCGAGTTCGTCTACGATCATCCGTTCCAATGGGGCAGCAAGCGTACAGGGCCGGACTTGGCCCGCGTCGGCGGCAAGTACAGCGACGAGTGGCAGCGTATCCACCTCAACAATCCGCGTGACGTCGTGCCGGAATCCATCATGCCGGGCTACCCCTGGCTAGAGAAAACACCGGTCGATGCCGAAGTGATGCCAGCCCACATGCGCGCACTGCGTCGGGTCGGGGTGCCATATAGCGACGAGGAAATCGCCAGCGCCGCGGAGGACGTCAAGGGCAAAACCGAGCAGGATGCGCTGGTCGCCTACCTGCAAATCCTCGGCCGGCAGCTGAAATAAGGAGGTCGGGACATGGACATCAATACCTTGCGCAGCATCGTGACCGTGGTGAGCTTTCTCGTCTTCCTGGGGATTGTCGTCTGGGTGTGGCGCAAGCGCCGCACGGGCGAATTCGAGAAGGCCGCCAACCTGCCGTTTGAACAGGATTAAGGAATAAAAAATGAGTGACTTTACCAACGAATTCTGGCCGATTTTCATTACCCTGCTGACGCTGCTGGGGATTTTCGGCTGCGCCTGGCTGCTGTGGAAAACCGGCAAGATCAAGGTGCCTGCCGGCAACGACGGCACCAGCGGTCATGTATGGGACGGCGACATCCGCGAGATGAACAATCCCCTGCCGCGCTGGTGGGTGTGGCTGTTCGTCATTACTATCGTGTTCGCCATCATCTATCTGATCGCCTATCCCGGCCTGGGCCGCAATGCCGGCAGGCTGGGCTGGACCGAGGTAGGCCAGTACGACCATGAAGTGGCCGAGGCCAACAAGAAGCTGGAACCGATGTATGCCCGCTTTGCCGCCATGTCCATTCCTGATACGGCAGTCGACCCGAAGGCCAAGGCCATCGGCGAGCGGCTGTTCATGAACAATTGCTCGCAGTGCCATGGTTCGGATGCCCGCGGTAGCCGCGGCTTCCCCAACCTGACCGACGCCGACTGGATTCACGGCGGAAGCCCAGAAAAAATCCAGGAAACCATCACCATCGGTCGTATCGGCATGATGCCGCCAATGGCGGCAGCGGTCGGTAACGAGGAAGACGTGAAGAATGTCGCCAACTATGTGCTGAGCCTGTCTGGCAGTCCGCATGATGCAGCTCGCGCCGCGCTGGGCAAGGAGAAATTCACCACCATCTGTGCCGCCTGCCATGGCGTGGATGGCAAGGGTAACCAGGCGATCGGTGCGCCCAACCTATCCGACAATATCTGGCTGCATGGTGCTGGCGAAGCTGCCATCATCACCCGCATCAACCAGGGCAAGACCAACCAGATGCCGGCCCAAGGCGAGAAGCTGACCCCTGCCCAGATTCATCTGTTGGCCGCCTATGTCTGGGGACTGTCGAATAAGCCGGGCGCCGTTTCGGCCAAGGCGGAAGAAGAGGCTGAGGAAGCAAAGCCGCATGAAGAGGAAGGTAAGCCTCACGGCAAGTCATGAGTAACCCGACTGTCAACGGAATGAAAGAAAAGACGGTTTCCGGCGCCGCACAAGCCAAGCCGGAAGCTGTCGTCATCTCGCTCTACAAGGCGCAGGAGAAAGTGTACCCGCGCAGCGTCTGGGGCTATTTCCAGAAATGGCGATGGGCCATGATCTGGGCTACCCAGCTGTTTTTCTACGGCATGCCCTGGCTACAGTGGAACGACCGGCAGGCACTGCTGTTCGATCTCGAAGCCCGCCGCTTCTATATCTTTGATCTGGTGCTGTACCCGCAGGACCTGATCTACCTGACGGCCATCCTTGTCATCTCGGCCATGTCGCTGTTCCTGTTTACCGCGGTAGCGGGGCGGCTGTGGTGCGGCTTTACCTGTCCGCAGACGGTGTATACGGAAATTTTCGTCTGGATCGAATCCAAGATCGAAGGCGACCGCGCCGCGCGCATGCGCCTGGATAATGGCCCCTGGACGCTGGAAAAATGGCTGCGCAAGGGCGGCAAGCATTTCGTCTGGGTGGCTTTTGCGCTGTGGACCGGCTTCACCTTCGTCGGCTTTTTCACGCCGATCCGGGAACTGGGCACCAACGTCATGCAACTCAACCTGGGGCCATGGGAATCCTTCTGGGTGCTGTTCTACGGCTTCGCCACCTATGGCAACGCCGGCTTCATGCGCGAGCAGGTCTGCAAGTACATGTGCCCCTACGCGCGCTTCCAGAGCGCGATGTTCGATGCGGATACCTTGATCGTCACCTACGACAAGGAGCGTGGGGAACCGCGGGGCGGGCGTGCCCGTACCGCTGATCCCAAATCGTTGGGGCTGGGCTCCTGCGTGGATTGCAGCCTGTGTGTGCAAGTCTGTCCCACCGGCATCGATATCCGCGAGGGCCTGCAATATGAATGCATCAGCTGCGGCGCCTGTGCCGACGTCTGTGACAGCGTCATGGACAAGATGGGCTACGATCCCGGCCTGATCAAGTTCACCACGCAGAACGGCCTCGACCATCACTGGACGCAGAAGCAGATGTGGAAGCGCGTGCTGCGCCCGCGCGTGCTGGTGTATACCGCCATTCTCACCATACTGTGTGTCGGTCTGCTGGCCAGCCTGGCTTTGCGCGACCCGTTCCGCGTCAATGTAGTACGAGACCGTGGCGTACTGGCGCGGCTGGTGGAAGGCGGCATGCTGGAAAACGTCTACCGGCTGCAAATCATGAATGCGACCGAAAAGACAGAGCATCTGCATATCAGTGCCAGCGGCCTCGAAGGCCTGGTGGTTGATGCCGACGGCGCGGACGCCGATGGCACCTTCAGCATTGCCCCGGCGGATGCACGCTGGGTGGCGGTGCGCCTGCGTATTCCCGATGGTTCCGCCACGCCCGGCTCGCACTCGGTTTATTTCGAGCTGAAGTCCGAGGACTCGGCCGAGCAGGTCAGCGAAAAAGCGGCGTTCCTGGTGCCACGTTAGGCCGATATAAAGATCATTATGAAAGGAACACCCATGACACATGAGCAGCCCATCTCGCTTTCTTGGTGGCGCTACGGCTATGTCTGGCTGCTGATTGCCGGGCCCGCCGCGGTGATCCTGGCATCGATTGCCACTGTCTACCTGGCGGTAAGCCGGCCTGATCCAGCGATAGACGACTATTACCGCAAGGGCATGGAAATCAACAAGACGCTAGCCGCACAGGCCAATTCCCTGGCGCCTGCCCTGCAGGCGCGCAATCACGCGGCCACCGGCCTCCATGGAGAGCCGCCGCGCAAATAGCATGGAGCTGTCCCTGGCGCTCACCGCCCTGCTCATGGGGATTACTGGCGGCCCGCATTGCATTGCCATGTGCGGCGGGGTTTGCGCCGGTTTGAACCAGCAATCCGGTTCACGCACGCTCCTCAATTTCCAGGTCGGCCGCATCCTCGGCTATGCCACGCTGGGTGGGCTGGCCGCATTTTCCGTACAAGGTATAGCTTGGCTATCGTCCCATAGCGCTGCACTGCGGCCTCTTTGGGTCTTTTTCCATGTGCTGATCCTGGCCTGGGGGGTGGTGCTGGTCATGCAGGCGCGGCAGCCCTTGTGGGCGGAACGCCTGGGCAAGCAGATCTGGGCCTATATCCGTCGTGCTAGTCAGCACCGGGGCGGTATTTTTGCAACCGGGATGTTGTGGGCACTCATGCCCTGCGGACTGCTCTATTCCGCGCTGCTGATCGCAGCACTCAACAACAGTGCAGCGGGCGGAGCACTGAGCATGGGCTTGTTCGCCCTGGGAACCACGATATCGCTGCAGGCAGGACCGTGGCTCTGGCAACGGCTCAGGAACAAGAACGAGAAATCGGGAATGCGCTTGGCCGGCTTGCTGCTGATTTTTGCAGCCGGTTGGGCGCTGTGGATGGATATGGCGCACCAGATTGCTCTCTGGTGCGCCCGCTAGATCAGAACTTCTTGCCGAA
>DASTRT010000289.1:0-7056 GCA_035761085.1 Methylophilaceae bacterium | reverse complement strand
GCATCGCGCCGGACCTAAAAAAGGCGGGCCGTGCCGTGGCGTTCAAATACACCTTCGGCAATGGCAACACCGGTATGCATCGCGAGGTCTATTGTGCGGCGTGGATCGCGATGGGCCGGCTCGTCAAGTCCGGCAAGACCTTTCCGGAACTGGCGCGTGTGCCTGAGAACCGGATGATCGCGACGGTGCGCGCCGCACTTGCGATGAAGTGAAATCTCAGCTGCTGCGTCCCCGACGTCGATCCGCGATTGCGTCGCGTCGGGCGCGACCTTGGTGCTGGGACCAGCGACCACGGCATGCGGCTGCGATCGCGCCTGCGCGGCCGGGATGACAAGGTTTTTTCGAGAGCGATTCGGCAAGGAATCGCCTGCGCGGAGCGCCGATCTCACGCGGAGGAGTCTCAACGCGCCGCGTACTCCGCGTCTCCGCGTGACACCCATCATCGAAGAAGACTTATTTCAACACCCGTATCTCGACGCGCTGCGCGCCGGAGGTGTTCACCTTCACGTCGTCGGTCGGAAGTGAGGTGAGCACGATCTTTTCCTTCGCCACGCCGTCGGCAATCAGTTCGTCTTCCACCAGCTTGATGCGCGGTGCGGCAAGACCGGGATCGTAATGCGGCGTCACCTGCGTGGAAGGCCCGGAAAGCTGGACCATCTTCACGCCCACGTCTTTGGCTTCGCGCGCGGCGGAGGCGACGATCTTGCGCCCGTCATCGGTGAGTTCGACGCTGTGGCCTTCGAAGAAAACGATATAGGCCTGCGGCGTCACTGGCGAACCCGGCGCGGGCGATTTGCCCCCGCTCATCGAACCGCACGCAGCCACGCCCAGAACAAACGAACAGGCGAGCAACCCCGTAAACAACCGACGCATGATTTTCCATCCCCTGATGCCGAAGAAACCGGCCAGAGAAGTATGTCATGCGGCGCGCGCGCCGTCTGTAGCGCGCGGGAGACGTGGTTTAATTTTTCAGAAGTTCCACAAGCGTCGTGCCGAGCGCCGCCGGATTGGGCGATACGCGGATGCCCGCAGACTTCATCGCCTCGATTTTCGAATCCGCGCCGCCCTTGCCGCCGGAGATGATGGCGCCCGCATGGCCCATGCGCCGGCCCGGAGGGGCCGTCACACCGGCGATGAAGCCCACCATCGGCTTCTTGACCTTGTTGTGCTTGATGAAGTCGGCCGCGTCTTCTTCCGCGCTGCCGCCGATCTCGCCGATCATGATGATGGATTTGGTTTCGGGGTCGGCGAGGAACATCTCCAGCACGTCGATATGCTCGGTGCCCTTCACCGGATCGCCGCCAATACCCACGCAGGTAGATTGCCCCAAACCCAAGGCCGTGGTCTGGTGCACAGCTTCATAGGTCAGCGTGCCGGAACGTGACACCACGCCCACCTTGCCGCGCAGGTGAATGCTCCCAGGCATGATGCCGATCTTGCACTCGTCGGGCGTAATCACGCCCGGGCAATTGGGGCCTACCATCTTCGTGCCGTTAGCCCTTAGTGCCGCCTTGACGTTCAGCATGTCCAGCACCGGAATGCCTTCTGTAATGCAGACGATCAGTTCGACACCGGCATCCGCCGCTTCCAGGATCGAGTCTGCAGCAAATGCGGGCGGAACGTAAATCACCGAGGCATTGGCGCCAGTGCTCCTTACCGCTTCCCGCATGGTGTTGAATACCGGCAAACCAAGATGCGTCTGACCGCCCTTGCCCGGTGTCACGCCACCCACCATTTTGGTGCCATAGGCCAGCGCCTGCTCGGAGTGGAAGGTTCCCTGCTTGCCGGTAAAACCCTGGCACAGCACCTTGGTGTTCCTGTCTACCAGAATCGCCATGTCACACCCCCGCCGCGGCAACTGCCCGCTTGGCCGCATCTGTCAATCCATCAGCGGAGATGATGGACAAACCGCTTTCACTCAACATTTTTCTACCCAGTTCAACGTTCGTACCTTCCAGGCGGACGACAACCGGACTGCGGATGCCCACCTCTTTTACTGCCGTGATGATGCCCTCGGCGATGATGTCGCAGCGCATGATGCCGCCGAAAATGTTGACCAGAATGGCCTTGACGTTGCTGTCGGCCAGGATGATCTTGAACGCCTTGGCGACTGTTTCCGCCGTGGCGCCGCCACCGACATCGAGGAAATTGGCCGGTTCGCCGCCATGCAGCTTGATCAGGTCCATGGTCGCCATGGCCAGGCCGGCGCCATTGACCATGCAGCCGATGTTGCCATTTAAGGCGATGTAGTTGAGGCCGGCCGCATGAGCAGCGGCTTCCTTGGCATCGTCCTGGCTCCAGTCGCGCTGTTCGGCCAGCTTCTTCTGGCGGTAAAGCGCGTTATCGTCCACGCTCATCTTGCAATCGAGCGCGGTCAACGCGCCTTCTGCCGTGACTATCAAAGGGTTGATTTCCAGCATCGCAAGATCGTTTTCCCGGAACATCTTGTAGAGACTCTTGAGCAGGCGTGTGAACAGGCCGATCTGGTCGCCGGAAAGTCCGAGGGCAAACGTCAGATTGCGCGCCTGATAGTCCATGAGGCCGTTCAGCGGATCACACACCTCCTGCAGAATCTTGTGCGGAGCGACTCGGGCAATCTCCTCGATTTCCATGCCGCCGTCAGCAGAAGCGACGACCACGACACGCTCCAGCGAGCGGTCTACTACCAGCGACAGGTAAAGTTCTCTGGCGATCGGAAGCGTTTCTTCCACCAGCACCTGGTTCACCGGCTGGCCGTCTGGCGCATTCTGATAAGTCACGAGCGGCTTGCCCAGCAGACCGGCTGACGTCGCTCCAACATCCTCCGGCGTCTGTACGATCTTGACACCGCCCGCCTTACCTCGGCCGCCAGCATGCACCTGCGCTTTCACCACCCAGGCATCACCACCTATGTTTTTGGCCGCCTGCATCGCGGCTTCTGGCGAAGCGACAGCCTCACCACGGGGGATGGGAATACCGTAACTCTGGAGTAACTGCTTGGCCTGGAACTCGTGCAAATTCATATTTGTTGGGAGTGATTGTGCATGTTTTTAAAAAGTCAGCCATTTTCGCGTAAAACGGGGTATTTAGCCAGCCGATCGCCTGATGGGTTATGGCGGATGTGTATAATCTCGGCTTGAAAAATTTCCGCTGAAATCGTCATGCGTCTCGTCGTCCAAGGCCTTTCCATTCAATCCTCACACCTGGATTATCTTTCCGGGTTATGCGGTGATTTCCGCCAGCAGCCAGGTTTCATCCAGACCTCGGCACAGGCATATTACCTGCCCTTCAAAACGGACGAGCGGATAGACGACCACACGCGCAACGAAATCGAAATCTACTGCATCAGCCATTTCATCGACTGGGCACTGGTGCCCGATGCACACACCTTGCAGAACTTCGGCCTGCTGGTGATGGACATGGACTCCACTCTCATCAACATCGAGTGCATCGATGAAATCGCCGATATGCACGGGCTCAAACCTGAAGTGGCGCGCATCACGGAAAGCGCCATGCGCGGTGAAATCGAATTCGCCCAGAGCCTCAAGCTGCGCGTCGCGCTGCTGGAAGGTCTGGACGAGTCTGCTCTGCTACGCGTGTACGATGAACGCCTGCGCCTCAACCCTGGCGCCGAGGCGCTGGTTGCAGCCTGCAAAACACACCACATCCGCACCATGCTGGTTTCCGGCGGGTTCGACTTTTTCGCCGATCGCGCCAAGACCATGGCCGGGTTGGATTATGCCCATGCGAACAGGCTGGAGATCGTCAATGGCAAGCTCACCGGCAGGTTGCTGGGTGATGTTCTGGATGGCCAGGCCAAGGCCAATTGGTTGGTAGAGGTACGTGACAGCCTGGGGCTGAAGCCGCACCAAACCATAGCGCTGGGCGATGGCGCGAACGACCTCAAAATGATGGGTGTGGCCGGTATCAGCATCGCCTATCACGCCAAACCCGTTGTGCAGAGCCAGGCCACTTACGCGCTGAACCACGTTGGTCTGGATGGCGTGGCCGGTCTGCTGACCGTAAACGGCTAGTCGTCGATACTGATTCCGGCAGCCTTGCGCCGCGTTTCGTAGTCGGCATAGGCTGCGTAATACTCGCAGACTTCCGGCGAGAGTGCCGCCCGGCCGTCACGATGCCAGGATTGCAGGGTGCCATGCACCCGGTTCTTGATATTTTCCAGGGTACCGCGGATTTCCTCCTGATACCCAGTCTCGTTATCGGTAATGCGGATGCATACGGATTCGTCGCTTGCCTTGTCATAGGCAATGCTGATCTTGAGCAGTTTTCGCTTCATAACAACGATTTACCTTGCAGCGGATTGCCCGGAAGCCACCGGCAGTAATCACAATGACCTTCACATATTGTCAATTCCAGCTAAAATAGCTGAAGCATTTTAACTTTGAATCAATATGTTATGTGTACTTGAGTGCAAGTATCTTACCATCAAATTATCATAAAATTATCACAAGAGAACTGCATTGGAAAAGCGAACCGCTCGATTAACGATATTGATTGATCCAGACAAGAAGGAGATTCTGGAGGAAGTTTGCGCACTGCATGACCTGACTCCATCCCAGGTCATCCGCAGCCTTATTCGTGAGTACATCAATCAGAACGGCACTCCGGAACAGAAGGCCAGGATGCCCGCCCCATTCAAGAAACGCACGAAGAGCAAGTGAAGCGGCGTCAGGCGACAGGCGCTGCCGACTGCGTTTCCCTGAATATGTAATCCGCCGCGTTTGGCTGGTTGATCCAGAAGTAATAAAACTCCCTGACCACCAGCAGAAACAGATTTCGGGTATCTTTCAACTCAAAGACGGGGATGGTGGCATCCACTGCCTTGCGGTAGATTTTCGGGGTCCGGCTGCTGGCGCCCCTGAGCTTGAGCAGCAGCAGCCTGGCAAGCTTCAAGCGTGTATCGACGATGGACTTGGCGAGCGCGCTTTGCTGCAACCCTTGGCGATAGGCCTCCAGCACGCGGCTGTCCTCTTCATCAAACCGTTCCTTGTCGAGCCTGGACCAGATTGACTTTAAATCCACCTCCAGCGTACGCCATTGCAGCAGCTCAGTCTCAATGACATCCTGCTTCTCCGCACTGGCAATCATCTTGGTATTGCCGGTCCAGAACATGAAGTATTCACGGATGACCGAGAGGTAGAAAGGCCACTCCTGCTTTTCCACCTTGGTCAGGCATTTTTCCACGGCCTCTCGATAGGCCACGCCGTTATTGGCAATGGATGCGATGTAGAGATCGAGGTGGGCCAGCACCTTTTCACGCTGGGCCAGGCTGGCCCGGCTCGCTCCCTTGTGCAAGAGGTAAGTCAAATAGGCAATCGCGGCATCCTGCTCGCGCACGTTCTTCATTGCTTACCCCTTGTCTAAGAGGCCACCGGCCTCAGTTGCACCAAGGCGTGCTCAGTGGATCGGCAGCCAGACCAGCTCGCCTGCCTTCATATCCGGCACCAGCAGGAATTTACCATTGGCTGAAAGCGTGATGTCCGCAGCCGACTTGTAGCCTTCCTTGATCAGCTTGGCCTCGCCGTCCTTGCTCACCTTGAATACCCGGCCGCCCTTCCAGTCGCTGACATAATAGTTGCCGAGGCGATCGCGAACGAGACCGTCGGCGCCGCCGAAACCTTCAGCCAGTTGGGTCATTTCACTAGTTTTCATGTTGATGCTGTAGAACTTGCCGGAAACGAAGTCCACTTCCAACAGTTTGCCACGGCCACCTACAAGGAGGCCGTTGGGACCGAGCACCTTCGGGTTGCTGCTGTCCACGACGGTCGCCACCTTGCCGGTCTTGGTAATACGGTAAATCGCCCCACCCTTGCCATTGAGATCGCCACTGTCGGACACATAGACGTTACCGAGTCCATCGATCGCAATGTCATTGAGGAATTGCGGCTTGTTGGGGAAGGCATCTGCCGCCGCCAGCACCTGCCATTTGCCGCTTTCATCCACTTTCAGCACGCGGGTCTTGTCTGCCACAAACAGGGTATTGCCGTAGAGACCAAGGCCCTTGGGATCATCCATGCCGGTAGCAAATGCGCTGACCTTGCCATCCTTGTCGATGACGGTAATCTTTCCGTCGCCATCCTTGTCGAACTCACCGATCTCTGACACGTATATCCTGCCGTCCTTGCCCACCACGGCCGATTCGGGCGATTTCAGCCCGCTCACCGTTCTGGCCTGATCTGCACTGGCCGCTAAACTGACTGCCCCGAAAGAGAGGGAAGCTGCTGCAAGTATGATTGTTAACCTGGGTTGCATCTTGATTACCTTTCAAAAGTGTTCAACAAGTTATTCATTTTAGGTGGAGGCAGCACCATCAACATACTGCAAGGTGTGCTGGTTTCGCTCTCAGGTACGCCGGTCTTCAACGCGGCTTGCAATGCTGCATTTTCCTTCATCTGGGCCACGACATTCTGCATGGCGGCCTGATAGGTCGCACCTATCTGTTCTGCTGGGGCCACGTCAAGAAACCCGACCCTGCTGGCCTCGTTGATGAAGGTCCCCAGCGGTTTGCCGCTGCCGGTATATACGTCGGCACGGATTTTGCCGTAGAACGTCGTCATGTGCGGGTTATAAAACATGCTGGGAACGATACGTACCAGCACCTTGCCGATATTGCTGCCGTCGCACATGCTTACCTTGCCTAAGGCCTCGCCCAGGGCAGTCTTTGCAGCGCGCTCTACCGGCGGCCCTTGGGTATACCAGTAATCATAGTAAAACTGCCATAGCTTGACCGGGTGCTTGTATTCCAGCGGATTGATATACAGCACCACATCGGCCGACTCAGGGGCATCGGCCCAGGCCGGGCTGAAATTAAAGAGACTCAGCAGCGCCAGCAGAATCAGGTGTTTTTTCATGTGCGACCCCCTTGAAACCATTTATTTCGAATGCCTGGCCTCGGCAGCCTTGCCGATATAACTGATCCGATAAATCAAGCCGGCACGGTCATCCGACACATACAAGGCTCCATCCGGCCCAACGATCACATCTACCGGGCGGCCCCACGCGCCATCCTTGTCCAGCCAGCCGGTGGCGAAATCCTCCACGCTTGCCGGCTTGTCG
>DASTRT010000288.1:0-6806 GCA_035761085.1 Methylophilaceae bacterium | reverse complement strand
ACAATCGCGCTCTCTCAATTTCCGCGCCTGTCTGACATGCTCTCCTCAAAGCAGGGCGTTATAGATTATGTGCTGGAAGGGAAGGTTAGCCAGGAAGGCGAATCGCACCTGCAATTGCATATAAAAGGTGATTTGCAGTTGATATGTCAGCGCTGTCTGGGCCCGCTATCCTACCCGCTGGATGCTGTTGCTGATTTCATCCTGGTTTCGGATGAAAGCCGGATTCCAGCCGAAGAGACCGAAGCAGATACAGAAGACTACCTGGTCGCCAGCAAGCAGATGCAGGTAACCGAACTGCTGGAAGATGAGTTGTTGCTGGCTTTGCCGTATGCGCCCAAGCACTCGGAAGAGCAGTGTGCAGAAAAAACCGGCCTTAAGGTCGATACAGAAAAACAGAGCCCGTTCGCCGTTTTGAAGGGGTTGAAAAGCCGGGATGGCGAGTAGCCCAACCGGATATATAAATAGGTATAACAGCAAATTTAGGAGCTACACATGGCCGTTCAACAAAACAAGAAGTCCCCTTCCAAGCGTGGTATGCATCGCTCGCATGATCACTTGACCAATCCTCCGCTGGCCGTCGAGCCAACCACGGGTGAAACGCATCTGCGCCACCACGTCAGCCCCAGTGGTTATTATCGCGGCCGCAAAGTGCAGCCAGCGAAGGGCGAATAGTCAACCGCGTTAAAACGAAGCGTCCCTGACGTTTCGTTTTAGTTTTTACCAGCATGGATATTACTGTCGCCATCGACGCCATGGGTGGCGATCACGGTCCCCACGTTACCGTGCCGGCCGCCCTTGAGGCGTTGAAGCAGGACGCAGCCTTGAATATCGTTCTCGTAGGCGTCAGCGATGCCATCGAGGCGGAACTCGCTTCACTCAAGGCTTCCATCGGCCCACGCTTGCGTATTCACCATGCTAGCGAAGTGGTCGCCATGGACGAATCCCCACAGAGCGCCCTCAAGAACAAGAAGGACTCTTCGATGCGAGTCGCCATCAATCTTGTCAAAAGCGGCGAAGCGCATGCTTGCGTCAGCGCCGGTAATACCGGCGCACTGATGGCGACTGCACGGTTTGTTCTGAAAACACTTCCGGGAATCGACCGACCTGCGATCGCTGCTCCACTACCCAGTCAGAAAGGCATGGTCCACGTGCTGGATCTGGGCGCCAACGCTGATTGCACGCCAGAGCATCTGCTGCAATTCGCCATCATGGGCGCCATGCTGGTTTCCAGTGTCGAGCACAAGGAAAGGCCCAGCGTAGGTCTGCTCAATATCGGCTCCGAAGACATCAAGGGCAACGAAGTCGTCAAGCAGGCGGGCGAGCTACTGCGTGCGAGCCATCTCAATTTTTATGGCAATGTGGAAGGCAATGATATCTACAAGGGCACAACCGATGTCATCGTATGTGACGGCTTTGTCGGCAATGTCGCCCTCAAGACCTCGGAAGGCCTCGCCCAGATGATGAGTCGCTTCCTCACCCAGGAATTCAAGCGCAGCTGGCTTACCAAGATTATGGCCATTGCCTGCATGCCTGTGCTGCGCGCCTTCAAGCGTCGCCTTGACCCACGCCGCTACAATGGTGCCACCTTGCTTGGCTTGCGCGGTATCGTAGTCAAAAGCCATGGAGGAGCAGACAGCTTTTCTTTCCTGCATGCCATTCATACTGCCATCGAAGAGTCACGCAGCGGCGTACTGCATCGCATCACTGAACAGCTCGAGATCGAACATTTACAGCCCAAGGCCGGCCTGGCTACCGAGCAGCTCCCATGAAATATTCACGTATCGCGGGTACGGGCAGTTATCTGCCCAAACGCGTCCTGACCAACGCCGAACTGGAAACCATGGTAGACACGACCGATGAGTGGATCGTGACTAGAACCGGTATCCGGGAACGGCATATCGCAGCAGAAGGCGAGCTGACCAGCGATCTTGCGCTGGAAGCCGCTCGCCTCGCTATCGAGGCTGCCGGCATCAAGAGCGACGATATCGACATGATTATCGTGGCTACCACCACGCCTGATCACGTTTTCCCAAGCACAGCTTGCAGAGTGCAGGACAAGCTCGGCATCTCCGGCTGCCCAGCCTTCGATATACAGGCCGTTTGCAGCGGCTTCATTTATGCCTTGGCTACCGCTGACAGTTTCATCAAAAGCGGTGCAGCCCGGCAGATACTGGTCATCGGCGCTGAGACCATGTCCCGCATCACCGACTGGACAGACCGCAGCAACTGCATATTGTGGGGAGATGGAGCTGGCGCCGTGGTCTTGCAGGCCAGCGATGTCCCTGGAATCCTCTCGAGCCACCTGCACGCAGATGGGAGTTATACGGATCTGCTCAATGTGCCATCTGGTGTCTCCAAGCGCGACGGCGGTACCACGATCGAAATGGCCGGCAATCCAGTATTCAAAGTGGCAGTTAACACGCTGGACGCCATTGTCGACGAGACGCTGGCCGCCAACCAAATGGACAAGTCGGATATCGACTGGCTGGTGCCGCATCAGGCTAACATTCGCATCCTGCAGGCAACAGCCAAGAAGCTGGGCATGGGCATGGAACGCGTAGTAGTGACAGTAGACAAGCACGGCAACACTTCTGCGGCGTCCATTCCCCTAGCGCTGGACGTTGCCGTACGAGATGGGCGCATCAAGCGCGGTGAAACCTTGTTGATGGAAGCTTTTGGTGGAGGTTTCACCTGGGGTTCCGTATTAGTGAAATATTAAGCATGAGTAAATTCGCATTCTTTTTCCCCGGACAGGGCTCCCAGTCCGTAGGCATGATGAAGGGCTTCGAGGGTTCCAGCGTGATTCGCGAGACTTTCAACGAAGCCTCCGACGTCCTCTCCCAGGATTTCTGGCAGATGGTCACCGAGCCCAATGAGCTACTCAACCAGACCATTCATACCCAGCCCTTGATGCTGACCGCAGGCGTTGCTGTCTGGCGTGCATGGCAGACTGAGGGGGGCATCATGCCTGGTTACATGGCCGGTCATAGCCTGGGGGAATATACTGCGCTCGTAGCCGCAGGCGCTCTTGAATTCAGAGACGCCTTACCACTCGTACGCTATCGCGCCAAAGTGATGCAGGAAGCGGTTGCCGAGGGCGTAGGCGCCATGGCGGCAATACTCGGCCTCAGTGATGCTGACGTCCGTCAGGCCTGCGAGGAGGGCGCTCAAGGCCAGATACTGGAGGCCGTCAATCTCAACTCGCCCGGACAGGTGGTCATTGCCGGCAATAAGGAAGCCGTTGAACGCGGCATGCAACTGGCGCTGGCGAAAGGTGCCAAGCGTGCGCTGCCGTTACCGGTCAGCGTACCTTCGCATTGTGCATTGATGAAACCCGCTGCAGAAGCGCTGAAAGATTATTTACAGGGCGTAGCCTTGATGGCTCCTCAGACTCCTGTGATTCACAATGCTGATGTCATCTCCCATGAAAGCCCGGAAAAAATCAGGGATGCACTGGTACGCCAGTTATACAGCCCGGTTCGCTGGGTGGAAACTGTGGAGTATGTTTATGCACAAGGCATTCGCGAGAGTGCGGAATGCGGGCCCGGAAAAGTGTTGGCAGGACTGGTCAAGCGCATCGCTCCAGATCTCCCATGCCTGGCATTGATCGGCAAGGAATCACTGGACGAGGCCCTGGCGAAGTTCGCTGGCTAAATTCGTTTAGACATTTTTCGAAGAGGAATGAGTATGCTGCAGGGACAGATTGCATTGGTTACCGGCGCCAGCCGCGGCATCGGCGCGGCAATTGCAAAGGCTTTGGGTGAACAGGGTGCAACCGTCATCGGTACGGCAACTACCCCCGAAGGCGCAGAGCAAATCGGGAAATCTCTGGCCGCTGCAGGCATTACGGGCGCGGGTATTGCATTGAACGTCAATGACGCAGCCCAGGCAGAAGCCGCACTGAAATCAGTGACCGATCAATTCGGCGACATCACCATTCTGGTAAACAACGCCGGCATCACGCGCGATGGGCTGTTCATGCGCATGAAGGACGAGGAATGGGATGATGTGATTTCCACCAACCTCAAGTCGGTCTACCGTATGTCCCAGTATGTGGTGCGGGCGATGATGAAAGCGCGCGCCGGCCGCATTATCAATATCTCTTCGGTTATCGCGCATACGGGCAATGCCGGCCAGACCAATTACGCTGCGGCCAAAGGGGGCATGGAAGGCTTCACCAAGGCGCTGGCGCGTGAAGTCGCAACACGCAATATCACGGTGAATTGCGTCGCTCCCGGTTTCATCGATACCGACATGACTCGCGCCTTGTCGGAAGAGCACAAGAACAATCTATTGCAAAGCATTCCCATGGGGCGGCTCGGACAAGCAGAGGATGTAGCGGCCACAGTCGCTTTCCTGGCATCGCCGGGTGCCGCTTTCATTACGGGCGAAACCATCCACGTCAATGGCGGGATGTACATGGCTTGAGGCCGTATTTACATTTTTGAATTCCTCGGGACTTTTGCTAGAATAGCCCGAGCTTTTAGTAAGCTAAAACACTTGAAAGGGGTATTAGATGTCTGACATCGAACAACGCGTTAAGAAGATCGTTTCCGAACAATTGGGAGCGGATGAAGCCGATATCAAGAATGAATCTTCGTTCGTCGACGATCTGGGTGCCGATTCTCTCGACACCGTAGAGTTGGTCATGGCTTTGGAAGAAGAGTTCAACTGTGAAATTCCGGATGAAGAAGCCGAGAAGATCACCAACGTCCAACAAGCAATCGACTACGTCACCGCAAATCTCAAGTAAGTTTCCCTTTTAGATTCACCTTCATTTCTTGGAGTTACCTTGTCCAAGCGTAGGGTAGTTGTTACCGGCCTGGGCGTGGTGTCCCCCGTAGGAATCGGGGTACAGGCGTCCTGGTCCAATCTCATCGCCGGCAAATCCGGCATCACGAGAATCAGCAAGTTCGATCCTAGTAACTTCGCCTCGCAAATCGCGGGCGAAGTGAAGGATTTCGACGTAACACAGTTCTTGCCTGCCAAGGACGCGCGCCGTATGGATATTTTCATCCAGTACGGACTGGTGGCTGCCATGGAAGCCGTCAAGGATTCTGGCATCGTCGCCACCGAGGAGAACGCCGAGCGCATCGGCGTTTCTATCGGCTCGGGTATCGGCGGTCTGCAGCTTATCGAGGATACCAACGATATCTACGATGAGAGCGGGCCTCGCAAGATTTCACCGTTCTTCATTCCGGGCACCATCATCAACATGATCTCGGGCAACCTGTCCATCATGTATGGCTTCAAGGGCCCCAATGTGGCAATCGTCACCGCCTGCACGACCGGAACGCACGCCATTGGGGATGCAGCACGCATGATTGAATATGGCGATGCCGATGTCATGGTAGCAGGGGGCGCCGAAGCGGCCATTACCGAGCTGGGTGTTGGCGGTTTTGCCGCCGCGCGAGCGTTATCTACCCGCAATGACGATCCAGCCACTGCGAGCCGCCCGTGGGACAAGGACCGTGACGGCTTTGTCATCGGTGAGGGTGCGGGCGTGATGGTGCTGGAAGAATACGAATCCGCCAAAAAGCGCGGCGCCCGTATCTATGCAGAGTTGATCGGCTATGGCATGAGTGCCGATGCTTATCACATGACCGCACCCAATATGGACGGCCCCAGGCGTTCCATGCGCAATGCGATGAATAACGCCGGCATCAATCCCGACCAGGTGCAGTTCATCAATGCACATGGCACTTCCACTCCTTTGGGAGACACCAATGAAACCAATGCAATCAAGGCGGCTTTCGGTGACCACGCCAAGCGGCTTGTAGTGAACTCGACCAAGTCCATGACCGGCCATCTGCTGGGTGGCGCAGGCGGACTGGAGTCTGTTTTCACTGTTCTCTCCATTCACAATCAGGTGTCTCCGCCTACGATCAACATCTTCGAGCAGGATCCGGAATGCGATCTGGACTTTTGCGCCAATACTGCCCGCGACATGAAGATCGAGTACGCGCTCAAGAATAACTTTGGCTTTGGCGGCACCAATGGCAGTCTGATGTTCAAGCGGGTATAGGCCTCAAGCTCAACCATTTCATGGGTTATACACAGTCTTTTTGTGTGTGACGGTAAGATGTAGGCCTTACTCCCTGTTTCTTTAGGGTATTTTACAAGTCATTGTTTTTTAATATATTTTATCTTGTATAAAATGTAACCAGTTAGTAAAAACCCTAATAGGAATCACTAGTTAGCCCAACAATTCGACACTCATCCACAAAATCATCCACAGCTTCTGTGGACTATCGCACATAAGGTATCCGCTTGCGGGCGGCAGTCCGCTCTTGGATAATCCCACAGCCATGACTCTATCCACCCACTACCTGATCAATGGGGAAAGCGACATCGGCCTATCCCCAATGGATCGCGGATTGACATATGGCGATGGTGTATTTCGCACGCTCAGGGTCAGTCAGGGCTCTCCGGATGCATGGAGCATGCATTATCACAAGCTCAAAAGCGACTGCGCCTTGCTGGGAATCGTATGCCCGGATTCCGACTTGCTGCTACGCGACATAGACCAACTTTTTACCCCGGAAGAAGAGGCAGTTGTAAAAATCATCATCACCCGCGGAACAGGCCCACGAGGCTACGCGATGCCTTCTCTCGCAAATCCTGCTCGCATCATCATCAGGGAAAATTTCCCCCACTATCCGCCTTCCAATTTCACCGAAGGCGTCAGCCTCCACTTGTGCCAGCTCAGGCTGTCGCATCAACCCCGGTTGGCTGGCATCAAACATCTCAACCGTCTGGAAAATGTGCTGGCGCGCTCGGAGTGGTCGGATAAGGCAATTGCTGAT
>DASTRT010000287.1:0-5765 GCA_035761085.1 Methylophilaceae bacterium | reverse complement strand
CTCGGCTTTGGCCACTTCCTGCTTGCTGCTCTTGTCGGAGATGGCAGCAGGCTTCGCTTCCGTCACCGCAACAGGCAAGGCTGCCGGTGCAACCGTTGGTGCAGGAGATTGGCCAGCGCTGAAATCCGGAGCGGCGGTCGTCGTCGCAACCTTCCCCAGATCCGGACTGAACAGGTTACCCACCAGCATGAAGCCGCTGATGGAAACCGCTACCAGCACCAGCACACCGCCGCCCCATAACAGGTAGCGCGAGAACTTCTCGTTATTCATCACTCCCGCCAGCAGCGGAGCGGAGGGCTTGTCGACCAATTGTGGTTTTTCCCCAACAGCCGGCGCTGCGTCATCCTCAGGAGAGCGGATCATGTAGACCTCGTGCTCACGGATGTGCTTATCCTGCTTGATGCCGAAATAGGCAAACATGCCGGTGATTTCTTCGGTGAGACGCGAGGTGATCTCGTAATACGAGCGTGAAACCAGAATCTGGTTGGGCTCGGCGAAGCTCATGACGCGCTCCGCCACGTTGATGCCATCACCGAGGATATTCGGTCGGCCATTGATGTCGCTGACTACCCGTACCGGCCCCAGATTGATGCCGGTCCGCACAAGGAGTTTGTGGTCATTCTCCTTGTTGAATTTGAGAATGCTGTCGCGAATGGTCATCGCAACGAACAGCGCCTCTTCCGGCGCACCCAGCAAGGCGATCGCTGCCCCATCCCCGGTATCCAGCAGAATGCGGTCGTTCTGCGCAACATCCTTGATAGCCTCGTTGATGAAGCCGTTGAACAGCTCCTTGTCCCTGATCTGCTCGGCAACCGGCTTTTTGGACTGATTGACGATGTCGAGAAAAACGACGCTGCAAATGGATGTTTTATTGAGTCTTTCGCTCATTTCTTTTAATCATTGTTGGCTACCGGACTATTAAACTACAAATCCGCCTGTTTATGTGAATTGCATAAGGCCTGTCTTGCGTGTGAGTGGAGGTGGGCGATCAGAAATGAGGTATGGTGGAATGCCAATCATCGCGGATGAACTCAAGGGCTCAGGCTGACATGCCTGTACTTCACGATCCGATTATTGGCACTGGTTCAAGGCGATCTCGGCCTGAGTGCAGACACGTTCCTTGCGCCCCTGCTTGAAACTCTCCTTGAACTCATCCCAGACGGTTCTCATGCGCTTGCCGGGAGGTAAACGCCGCTCTTCCACAACGGGACCTCTTTTCACCGGAGAACCTGTAGCCACTTTTTTCGGCTTCTCCTGTGAGGCGGGTGGCGGTGTTTCCGGCTCGGCTTCCGCATCCGGAATGGGAGCAGGTTCGGATACGTCCGTTTGGGAAGTGGTTTCCACTGGGGTTGCCTGCAAGTTTACTGGCGATAATTTTGCTGACGTCGGCTTAGGTTGTGTCGACTGTTTTGCCAGCGATTGGCTTTCCGGCCGTTGACCTGCCGCCGGGACGGGCACTGGCTCTGAGGCATCTGCTGTCAATGCGGGCGCTGGCTCGACCGGCTCGAGATTGGAAGCCACCTCGTGCGATCTTGGCGCAACCGGCGGTGGCGAAGCTTCCGTAGTGGCGACCTTATGGACATCAGCCACTGGTTTTGCTGGTTTGGAATCGGCAATAACCACTCCCAGATCGGGTCGTAGCAGATGGGACAGCAACATGAAACCGGCGACGAGAACAATCAGGGCGACCAGTGCGGCACTGCCCCACAACCCATAACGCGGCGGGTTTTCCTCATTCAGCAGGCGGGAGAATTCGAGCGCGTCCATGGTCGGTTCGGGGGTCGGTTCGGGGGTCGATGCCGGCACAAACCCCTTCTGTTCCAAAGACCGGACGGCATACACCTTCTGCATGCCGGGCACCGGCGAGAACATGGCGTCGATCTCGTCCGTGAGTCCGGAGGTAATGTCGTAATACGCGCGTGAAACGAGAATCTGATTGGGTCCAGCCAGATTTCTGACCTGTTCAGCGGCATGGATGCCCTCGCCATGAAGGCTGGTGGCGCCGTTGCCATCGTCCCCCACCTTGACGGGGCCCATGCTGATGCCGGCGCGGATTAAAAGCTTGTCGGCACTCGCCTGGTTATGTCTGGCAATAGCATCCCGAATCGTCAGGGCCACAAAGAGCGCAACTTCCGGCGCGCCCAGCAGCGCTATCGCAGCGCCGTCGCCCGTATCTGCCAGCAAGCGCTCATCGACAGCGACTTCCCCGAGCGCCTCGTCGATAATGCGGTTGAACAGTTCCTTGTCCCTGCTCCGCCTGTCGGCAGTCTTGCTCGACTGGTGAAGAATGTCGAGAAAGACAACGCTGCCAATGGATACCTTGTTGGGCCGTTCGCTCATGTCGCTCTATTAAATTCAAAATCCGCATTTGGCGTAACGGTCGAAGCCTACACCGGGGACCAGTCGCGTATCAGTGCGGCTTGCCCCTTATAGCCGCCCCGCTCGTCTACGACATTCCACACCACGGCATTGCGGATGATGAAACGCAGCCCGCCCTTGGCGATGCGGATGCCGTTGTAATCATTGACGTAACCCTGCTTTTCCACGCGTTCCAGCAAGCCCGCCCGCTCCTCGCGCGCCATCGGTTCGGCGGAATAGCGCGAAGGCAGGCCTATCATTTCGTCATTACGCATGCCGAACAGGATCAGCGCCTGGCGGTTGGCATAATTGAACACCGGATCGTCCTGCGTATCGTGCGAAGCCACGGCAAAAGGCGCCTGCCACAACTCGTCCACCGCCTCTGGTGATCCAGAATCGGCTTCGATCAATCTCAGGCCTGTCCAGTGCCGGTAGCTTTCGCACAGCAGTCGCGTGTGTTCCGCCAGCGCTTCGCGGTCGGGTTCAAACAGCATTGCATCCGTCATTACCAGTAATTCTCCACGGTGATGTGCCCGGGCTCACGGCGCCGGTGTTTCCGCAATCCCCGCTCAATGAGCAGGTTGGTCGTATCCTCCACCATCTGCGGATTGCCGCAGAGCATGACCTGGCTGTCCTCCGGGGTGAGTTTCAGATCGGTGCGTGCTTCCAGCGTACCCTCGATAAGCGCGGTGGATATTCGGCCCGGCATGGCGAATTGCGATGATTCGCGGCTGATGAAAGGGACATAGACGAACTGCCCCGGATGTTTGCGCAGCACCTCGTTGATGCGGTGCTGGTAATTGAGCTCGGCCAGCGTACGCACGGCATACACCAGCACCACCTTTTCGAAACGCTGCCAGGGCTTTTCGGTATCGAGGATGGAGAGGAACGGGCCGACGCCAGTACCGGTCGCCATGAGCCACAAGTGCTTGCCCTGCGGAATCTCGTCCAGGATCAGGAAGCCGTTGGCGCGCGGCGCGACAAGGAGCTTGTCGCCAGGCTTCAGTTGAGTCAGACGCGAAGTCAGCGGCCCTTCGGGCACCTCGATATAGTAGATTTCCAGCGGTTTGCTGCCGGGTGCGTTGACCAGCGAATAGGGCCGCCCGACGATCTCGCCATTAATTTCCAGGCCGATGCGGGCGAACTGACCGGCCTCATAGGGCTCGATGTCGGCATCGATATACAGCGTATATAGCTTCTCGCTCCAGTTGTAGTTTTCGATAATCCTGCCTTCGTTCCAGGTTGCCATGGCCGGTGCGGATCTCCATCTCCTTGTTTAATCAAACGTAGTTTACCCCTGATCCTCGTTATTGTTCGTGGTGCAACCACCAAAGGTACCCAGACATGGGATAGCACGTATGCCGCTGCGAAGTGCGCTGCCTCCCCGTTGTACATTGCATCATGCTCCGGACAATTCCATTGCCCCCTGAAGCGGCTCAGCGCCCTTGGTGAGCTTGTGTATATCGGAATGGGCCACGATTTTATTGCCGGATTCCTGCGCGTTATACATCGCGGATTCGGCGGCGGAGAGCAAATCGCCGAAATCAAGCCCCACATACTCTGAATTGCTGACGCCGATACTCACCGTGACAAACGTATTCTGGTCACCGGAGAACACGATAGTCAATTCGATCTCGTTGCGAATCTTTTCAGCCAGTTCGATTGCAAGCCTTTCCGGGGTATTGGGTAGCAACATGCAGAACCGGTCACCATGGATGCGCCCAATCACGTCTGCAGGACGGGCGACCGAGTGGATCAGCTGCGAAAGCTCGCGCAATATCTGATTGCCCATGTCGTGACCTTGCGCAGCGTTGATTGATTGCAGCTTGTCTATGTTTATCAACATCAAAGACAAAATTTCGTCATTATGCTGGCATGCGGCAACCACGCGTTTTGCCGCATTGTGCAGGCCGCGCTGGTTAAGAGCACAGGTTAATTCATCAAAGGCGATCTGATCGCGCAGCAGCTGCACATTCCGGTAATGCAGCATCAGCGTCAAGGATAGCGTGGTAGCCAGCTGTTGAATAAAAAACGCGAGAAGCGTGAGCTGATCGACTATCCATTCCGCGCCGTCGGTGAACATTTCGGGAGCTGCCATATAAGCGGCTGATGCTCGGTAGACCATGAATAACGCCATGAGGTAGAGCAAACAGGCGTTCACAAGGTAAATGACGCGAAGATTCATGTTGGCCGGTCGCACCATCATGCAGCCGGCAGCAAAATAGACAAGGGCGAACAGGATGGAATTGAATATCTTCATCGCCTGCAGATCGTGGTACACATGGACCAAAACCCAGTTGACGCTGCCCATCACCAGCGCCAGCAGCAAGGGAATGCGCCGGTCGGGAGCACGGTTGCTGAAAGCCTGCAGACCGTTGATGAAGAGTCCAGCGCCGATAATGATGAAGAGTGGCCCGAGAAATATCATCCAATGCGCGGAATAGATGCCCAGAAATCGCATGGTCATGCCGAAACAGATGCTGAAACTGCTGAGCGCCCAGTAATTGGGGCCCTGCACGAATTGTGCACCTTGCCGCATCAGCGCCATGAAAATGGAAAGAATGAAGGTCACACACATGGCCAGGAAAGCCATGGTTTTGAGATCCATTGAGATGAGTTGCATGTTGTAAGCGTTTGTGTTGTTGATGTTTATGGGAATATTAAACCGCTTTCAGCAATGTTTGTGCCAGAAAAAGCGATGGCAGAGAGTTCGATCAGCAGCTAAACTTGCGCGCTCCTGTAGTCCAGAACCACCATGCTGTCGAAACTCAATTCCCCGCAACGCGAAGCCGTTAAATATCTCGATGGACCCCTGCTCGTGCTGGCCGGCGCCGGCAGCGGCAAGACGCGCGTCATCACGCACAAGATCGCCTACCTCATCGAGGAATGCGGCTACAAACCGCATGAAATCGCCGCCATCACCTTCACCAACAAGGCCGCACGCGAAATGCAGGAGCGCGTAGGCCAATTGCTCGAAGGCAAGTCGGCCAAGGGCCTGACCATCGCCACCTTCCACTCGCTGGGGCTCAAGATGCTGCGTGCCGAGGCTGAACTGCTGGGCTACAAGCCGCAGTTCTCCATCCTCGATTCCTCCGACAGCTTCAAAATTCTGGCCGATGTGCTGAGCACGACGGACAAGCAATTGCTGCGCAAGACGCAGTGGCAGATTTCGCAATGGAAGAATGCCTTCATCAATCCGGATCAGGCAAAAGCCGCGGCTGATGAAGAACTCACGCACGCTGCCGCCAAGGTTTACCAGCTCTACCAGCAGACGCTCAAGGCGTACCAGGCGGTGGATTTCGACGACCTGATCAAGCTGCCGGTGGAGCTGTTCCAGAACCATCCGGAAGCGCTGGAAAAATGGCAGCGCAAGCTCAAGTACCTGCTGATCGACGAGTACCAGGATA
>DASTRT010000286.1:0-3491 GCA_035761085.1 Methylophilaceae bacterium | reverse complement strand
CGGACAAGACCGAGCTGCAGATCTTGCTCAAGCAGCAGGCCGAGCTGGCCCAGCGCATCGAGCATGCCGAAGCACGCTGGCTGGAAATCCAGGAGCAGCTCGAACTCCTGCCACTTGCCGATTGAATTTGAGTCACAAAGGAACCTGATGAAATACTCACAACGTCTGAGCCTGCTTTACGCCCTGTGTGTCAATGAATTCCGCAGTGCGGGCAGCACCCAGCCCAGCGAAAAGCTGGAGGACTATGCACCGCTGGAGGCAGCCACCTACCTCGCCTGCTATATCAGCTTCAAGGCGATCCAGCAGACCGAGCGCTCTCCCGCTGACGAGCGTATCGAGAATTTTGACATGCTGAGCGTCTACCAGGCCTTCGCCATGCTGGTCTATGCCTACCTCACGCTGCCGCTGGGCAAGGAAGGGCTGGTGCCGGATTCCGATGAAGCGGCCGGCATTATCGCCAAGTCGCTGTTTGCCGAGCTCAACAATGAAGAGCTGGTAGAAGTGCTCGAATCCGGCGTACACAAGTTCCGGCTTATCGCCGGCGCCGAGCAGGAATACTGGACGACCTACCGCGAAGATCTCGACAAGGCGGTGATTGCGCTGGTAGTGGCGGGCACCGAGGAAAGCGCCGAATTCGACAAGGAAGACCTGATTCCCATCCTTGGTGCCTTACTGACCATGTTGTGCGAATCGTTTGAAAGCGAATGAAGGACACCGGAGCATTGCACTGAGGGCCGTGGAAGCCGGTGCTAGAATCTGATCAATCCGTAATCTGAATGGGATAGAAGCCATGAGCCAAACGAAACTACGCTGGGGTATCCTGGGCGCGGCACGCGTCAATGAGCGCTTTTTGCCCGCGATTGCCAATGGCGCCGCCAATTCTGAACTGGTTGCCATTGCCAGCCGACGTCCTGGGGCGGCTGCCGAAGCCCTGCAGAAATATGCACCGGGGCAGCAGGGGGTAACCATCCACGAATCGCCGGAGGCGCTGCTGAGAGACGCAAACGTACAGGCAGTCTACGTGCCGCTTGCCAACGAGGAACACGGCGAGTGGGTACTGCGCGCCATCGAGCATGGCAAGCACGTGCTATGCGAGAAGCCGATGGCGCTCAAGGTAGCCGATATCGAAGCCATTGAAAAGGCGGCGGCGCAGAAGGGCGTCGTTGTCATGGAAGGCTTCATGTACCGCTTCCACCCGCAATTCACACGTGTGCGAGAAATTCTCGATTCCGGCGTAATCGGTGATATCCGCTTCGTGCGCGCCAGCTATTCCTTCCTCATGCGCCCTGCACGCATGTACCGCATCAACAGAAACACGGAGCAGGGCGGCGGCGCCATGTGGGACATCGGCCCCTATGCCGTGCACTCGCTGCGCATGTGTTTCGGTACCGAGCCGGTGGCAGTCACAGCCATGGCCAAATACGTGGAAAGCGGGGCGGACGTGTCCAATAGCGGTGTATTCGATTTCGGCGACGGCCGGCATGGCCAGTTCGACATGAGCTTCGAGATTTCGCGCCGGTCGGAATACATCGTCACTGGCAACAAGGGCGGTCTCAAGTGCCACACCGTGTGGCAGCTGCCGGGCGATACGCCGGTAATCTCCTGGTGGACGGATGACGGCCGCTACTGGGAAGAAAAGCTGGTGCCGGCCAATCACTTCAACCTGGAAATAGAGCACTTCAGCGACTGCGTGCTCAATGGCAAACAGCCGCTGCTGACGCTGGCCGATGCCAAGGGCAATTGCCGCGCCATCAACGCGGCACTGCAATCCGCCGCGCAAGGTAAGCTGATCAGATTGTAAGCCCCGAGCCGGTCAAGCTGTAACTGGCAATAAAAATCCCGGCCGGCAGGGCGCCGAACCGGGATCAGGGGACTACCGTTCTGCTTTACTTGTGCAGCCAGACACGCATCAGCGACAGCAGCTGAGCCACATCTACCGGCTTGGTGATGTAGTCCGACGCGCCTGCCGCAATGCACTTGTCGCGGTCGCCCTTCATCGCCTTGGCGGTTAGCGTGATGATGGGCAGCGACTTGAAGCGGGCGATCTTGCGAATGGCGCGCATGGTGTCGTAGCCATCCATCTCCGGCATCATGATGTCCATCAGCACGATCTCGACATCCGGGTTCTTCTCCAGCACCTGGATGCCACTCTTGCCGTTCTCGGCGTGCAGCACTTCCATGTTTTGGCGCTCCAGCACCGAGCTCAGGGCAAAAATGTTACGCAGGTCATCATCCACGATGAGCACTTTCTTGCCTGCGAGGGTGTTATCCATGGCGTGCATTTCCTCCAGCATACGGCGTGATGTATCGGACATATTGGCTGACATGCGGTGCAGGAATAGCGCGGTTTCATGCAGCAGCCGTTCCGGCGAGCGCGCATCCTTGAGCACGATGGTCTTGGCGATACGCTTGAGCCGCGTGGTTTCCTTCTTGGTCAGCTCCTTGGCGGTGTAGATGACGACAGGCAGCTCAGCCAACAGAGGATTGGCGCTGATGTTGTCGATCAGGTCGAAGCCACTGATGTCGGGCAGGCTCAAGTCCAGCACCATGCAATCGAAGTGCGTGTTTTCCAGGGCCGCCATGGCTTCCTGGCCGGAAGCGGCGAGCGTGATGTCCACGTCTTCCTCGCCGATCAGCTGCACGATGGATTGGCGCTGCGCTTCGTCATCTTCCACCACCAGCAGGTTGCGCTTGCCGCGAATCAGGAACTGCTGGATGAAGGTGAGCTCCTCATTGAGGCGCTCGATACTGACAGGTTTCTGAAGGAACGAGATAGCGCCCTGACGCAGGGCCGTATCACGTTCTGCATTGCGGGACAGGATATGCACCGGGATATGCCGCGTGCCCGGGTCGCGCTTGAGACGATTGAGCACATCGAAGCCGTCCTGATCGGGGAAGTCGATGTCGAGCAGGATGGCAGTCGGCAGGTAATCGCGCGCCAGCGAAAGCGCGGAATCGCCCTGGAAGGTGACGATGCCCTTGAAATTGCGTTCGCGCACATGCTCCAGCAATACGTCGGCGTAGTCGGGGTCCGGCTCCACGATCAGGATGGCCGGGTCGCCTGACGCCATGCGCGTGCGATCGTCGGATTCTTCGCCAGAGTTATCCTCATGCCCGGGTTCCACATGCTCGGCAGTCTTTTCCAGCGCATAAACGACGTTGGTGCGGATTGCCGGCGAACTGACTGCCGGCTCGACAAGGTCATGGTCCACGAAATCACCGCTGTTGTAGGGCAGGAACAGCGTAAACGTACTGCCTTCGCCAACCTGGCTGGATACGCGGATTTCGCCTCCCAGCAGGCGGGACAATTCGCGGCTGATGGAGAGGCCGAGGCCGGTGCCGCCGTACTTGCGTGCCGTGCTGCCGTCGGCCTGCTGGAAAGCTTCGAAAATCCGCTGCAGCTTGTCGGAGGGACTGCCTACGCCGGTATCGGAAACGGAGAAGGCGATGACCGATTCGGCTTGGGACAAGGTGGGATGGTCGAGATTCCA
>DASTRT010000285.1:0-2524 GCA_035761085.1 Methylophilaceae bacterium | reverse complement strand
TCTACCGCCTCGAAGCGCTGACTGCTCGCTATGGCCTGATGATCCCCCGCTCGACCATGGCCGAGTGGGTGGGCCGCATCGGCGTCGCGCTGGCGCCGTTAAGTGGCCGTTTGGCAGTGTTGCTCAAACAGCGCCAGGTGCTGCATGCCGACGAGACGCCGGTGCAGCAACTGGATCCGGGCAAGGGCCATACCAAACGCGCTTACCTGTGGGCCTATCGCAGCGGCGCGTACGAGCGGGGGCCGCCGATCGTGGTCTTCGATTACCAGGGCAGCCGTTCCGGCAGCCATGCGCAATCCTTCCTGTCCGGCTGGCATGGCAGCCTGATGGTGGATGATTACCAGGGGTATAAGGCGCTGTTCGGCCAGGGGGTGACGGAGCTGGCCTGCCTGGCGCACATTAGGCGCAAGTTCTTCGAGCTGCATGTCGCTAACAAAAGCGCCATGGCGGACGAGGCCCTGCGGCGGATCGGCGAGCTGTATGAGATCGAGCGGCGCGGTGCGACGTTGGAGGCGGACGCACGCGAAGCGTTGCGGCGGGCCGAGGCGCAGCCGAAGCTGGCGGCGCTGCATGCCTGGCTGGTGCAGACCCGGCGAACCATTGCCAATGGCAGCGGCGGGGCCAAAGCCATCGACTATGCGCTGAAACGCTGGGAAGCGCTGGTGCGCTACACGGGGTCGGGACTGCTGCCGATCGACAATAACGCCGTAGAGAACGTCATCCGACCGATCGCGCTGGGGCGTAAGAACTGGCTGTTTGCCGGCACCGAGCGGGCCGGAAAACGGGAGGCAGCCATCCAGAGTTTGCTGGCGACGGCAAAACTGAATGGCATTGAGCCGACGGCCTGGCTGAAGGACACCCTGGAGAAGTTGCCCGCCTGGCCGAATCGCCGGCTGGATGAACTCCTGCCGCTGCGGACTCTGGACTGAATGCGCCATCATCCTGGCTCCCCGACTTAAAGCGCTTTTAATTTAGTTCTATGGAACTGAATGAAGCGGATAGGATCAGAGCGAGATGTCCATCAATCGGATGCTCAGAACATGGCGACCGCTTATTCACAGGACTTGCGGGAGAAGATTTGGCAGGCTCACCAACGGAGGCTGGGATCGCAACTACAGATTGCCGAATACTTCGTTGTCAGTAGGTCGTTCGTGGAAAAACTCCTGCAGCGTCGGCGCCAAAGCGGAAGTCTGGCGGCCCGGCGACAAGGAGGCGGCCCGACACCACGCATTACCGCCGCCGTGCAAGACCATCTGCGTCAGTTGGTTCAACAGCAACCCGATATCACCCTGTCGGAACTGGCCGATGCCCTGGATCGCGATTGCCATATTCAGGTGTCTTTAGCCACCGTGTGCTTAACCTTGAAAAAAATGGGACTGCCACGAAAAAAAAGTCAGTACATGCCAGTGAACGCGACGCGGCCAAGGTTTGTCAGGCACGTGAAGACTACCAGGCCGCTTTGAGGGCATGTGACATTAACCGCCTGAAGTTTATGGATGAAACGGGTTCGAATATTGCCATGACACGGCGCTATGGCCGGGCCCCCAAAGGCGTACGAGTGCGGGATCGGGTGCCGAAGAATTTCGGCCGAAATGTCACCATCCTCGGCACCTTGTCAATCCGGGGGCTGGAAGCGGTGATGACGGTGGAAGGGGCGACGGATGCGGCCGTCTTCCGCGCTTATGTGCAACAGGTACTGGTGCCGACCTTGCATCCCGGTGAGATCGTGATCATGGATAATCTGGGCGCCCATAAAGTCGCGGGAATTCGCAAGGCCATAGAAGCGACGGGAGCGTCCCTGGTGTATCTGCCCCCGTATTCGCCGGATTATTCGCCCATCGAACTATGTTGGTCGAAATTAAAAACGAGGTTGCGAGCGGCCAAGACGCGCTCGCGGGAGATACTCGATCAGGCCATGACGACAGCTATTGCAACTATCACGCCTGAAGATGCTCGCCACTGGTTCGCCCATTGTGGCTATGCCTTACATTAACTTTAAGTTCGCTTTAATGGACAACCATCAGGTAAAAGAGGTGAAATTTGTCTTTCATGACATCGATACGAACTTTGCCCAATGGGCATCAGGCGTCTTACCGCTCCTCAGTCCGGACGTTGAGTTAGTTATCGGTCTTGCCCATCTGCATATCCTCTGTTCATTTGCCCATATCGATTACGGCCAACTGAAAGATATCCGGACAGAACAGGACATCGACCTGGCCAAACAGCTGATCGACCAGACAAGGCAGATCCTTATCGATTTACTTGAACTGAAAGGGCAGGGCAGATGAGCCACTCCTAGATGTTCCGATTTTGGCCCTTCGGGGCCTTTTCTGCGTCCAGTCATGACGCCTGGATTCCTGGTCACTACCTCCAAAATAATTGTTGAACTACCCCTTGGGCCCGGTAAATTAAAGCCATGAACGAATTGAAAGGGCAACCGATGGACCAAAGGAAAGATTTGCTTGCATTGCTTATAAATCCGGATGCCATGGTGGGAACCGTGCAGTGGTACGGGCAGACATCC